>CAJXSB010000047.1 GCA_913060435.1 uncultured Desulfococcus sp. | reverse complement strand
ATAGTGTCTTGGTGCCGTACGCCAGGTCATTGAAGCGGTCCGGCAGCGCATTGAGGAAGTCTTTCAAACCGTCGCTCCGGGTGCCGTCCATGGGGGAGACACAGGTGATCAGCGCGTCTACCAGGTCGTCGAGTTCACCGGACAAGAGGTCGCATACCCCTGAAAAGCCGCCCTGGCAGTAACCGTTCAGGGTGACGGGCTTGCCGTGTCGGGCCATGATCTTTTCGCAGAAGAGACGGGTGTCCGTGGCGTCGTCCTCGCCGGTCATGACCTGGACTTCCGGGGTCTCCTGGATGTTTTTCATGATCCGGATGTAGGTGGGGATCCCCTGGTTGGCAAAACAGTGGGTATAGCTCCGATTTTCCCCGGGCAGAAATGCCAGAATGTTCGCCCCCAGAACAAAGGGCGGCAGGATGAGCACGGGCTTCCCGTCTTCCCGAACCGTGACCGTGGGGTCGGTCGGGAGGATCTGGTAGAGGAGGAAGCGGTCGGTTTCGGCAAACTTGACGTTGGTGCCCTTTTCAAAATGGAAGCCGAATTCCGATGCGACGTTTCGGATGGCCTCGGGGTAGACCTGGGCTACCGCCTGCACCATGCGGGAGTGTCGGGCGGTAAACGCTGCCATGTCTTCACCATTCTGCCCGAAAAAGGTGTTGAAGAGTGCTTTGACGGCAGCCGGGATCTCGCGTTTGGCATACTCGTTCATTACTTCCATGCCTGCGGACAGGCCTTTGTTGGAAATGTCGAGGTTGAACGACAGCAGGTCCATATAGGATTGCAGGCTCTCGAGTGGTGAGGTGACCAGGAGCTTGTCCTTCTCGACCCGGTTGAAATAATTGGTGGAGATCAGAAACGGGATCATGAAGTCGTTAAGATACTTGGTGTAGCCGGCGCAGTAGTTCTGCATGGCGGTCAGGTGGTTGGCGACCACGTTTACGTGTGACATCATCTTGCCGATAATTTCATTGTCGAGGCAATTGCCTGGCGTATTGGTTTCGGTGGGCATCTTAACGTATCTCCTCTGATCATGGCCGGCATGGTGCCTCGGGCGGGGCACCATGCCTACGGCGCTTATTCCGCCTCTGAAAAATAGTCTTCTACCTTCTTGAAATTTTCATCGACGGCCGCTTTGTACTTGATGCGCCCATCCTTGTAGGCGTCGACCCATTTTTTGACGGCGGCTTTTCCCTCTTCCGGAAGGAAGACCGCCTGCTCCAAAAATGCGTTCACCATTTTTTCCCCCTGCTCCTGGAGAGAGGTCATGGCATTAAACGAATTGTCGAAGGTGGCTTTCTGAAAATCGATCATCTGCTTGAACATTTTTTTCTGGTCCATCATCTCATCTTTCCTTAAATTGTGATAGTGTTTTCTACGAAAGGGTTATTTGCCGGCGTTGAAAAGCGCCTCCAGGCTCGTGAATCCGTCATCCAGGGCTTTTTTGTAGCTGTCCCGGGCTTTTTGGCCCATCGCGACGGCGTCGTCGATCATTTTTTTTCCGGGATCACTCATGAACGGCATGCTTTTGCAGAGAGAATCGTTCATCTCTATTGCCTGATCCTGGAGCCGACAGGCAGCTTCATAGGCATTGTCGAAAAAGTTCTTCTGCATGCTGATCCATTGTTTTACCGGGTTCAGGGCATCCATAGTTTTGGGGTCTCCTCATTTTTGGGTTTATGGTGAAAATGCTTTCTTCACACACTTACCATAATAACGATTCAGCCGTTTTTGTCAAGCGGAAAATATTGCATCGCACAAAAATAGATTTGTGATTCTCTATTACAGATTTTGCTAAAAAAATATTGACTTTATAAATATTTTTTTTGTAATCTCGATGAAAAAATAATAAATTATATTGCAATGAGTCATCCATGGAAAGGTTTTATGTCCAATAACGAGAAGATCATTCTGAAGAAATATCCCAACCGACGGCTCTACGATACCCAAAACAGCACCTACGTCACCCTCAACGATGTGACGCGGCTTATCCGGAGCGGCCATCAGGTGGAAGTCATTGATTTGAAGAGCGACCAGGATGTGACCGCCTTCATCCTGACGCAGATTCTTATGGAGCAGACGAAGCGGAACCACCGACTTCTGCCGGAATCCCTGCTTCATCTGATTATCCGGTTCGGGGAGAATGTTCTCAGTGATTATTTTGAGAAATACCTTGAACAAAGCATCCAGAATTACCTGTCCTATAAAAAGAACATGGAAGAGCAGTTCAAGCTCTGCCTCGAGCTCGGCATCGACCTGTCGGATATCGCTGAGAAGACCATGAAGCAGATAACGCCGTTTCCACCCCAAGCCGCGGACAAGGTGATCCCAGAGGATGAGAAGGGATCATAATCTTGTAATGGCAGTGCAGGTGTCCTATTTTCTGAGGGTATGATATTTGGGGATACCCTACCCGCAAGGACCGCTACACGACCATCGACGACCATGCCTGGTGCCGCCCGAGGCATGCGAGCACCTGACACGGGCGGTGGGCGGCAAGGAGACCGAGGACCTTAGCCTCAATACCGGCCATATCGGAATCTGTGTGCGCTCGAAATGCCAGGCGGCGTTCGCCCCCAACATCGCGGGATGGCTGAAAGAGCGGGAAGGCGCCCGGATGGAAAATCCGAGGACGCCGTCCGTCAAAGAAAGCACCCCAAAGAAAAAGGCGGCGCCCCGGAAAACCGTTGCCGGGGGCGCCTAGGAGAAATGGGCTCAAGGAAGACCCCTCGAGCCAAATATGAAGGAGACGAGGAATGACTGTTAAAAAAGACTATTTCAGAACCTTCTGCAAGATCAGCAAGGCGTTCGGTTCGACCCTCAAGCGGGACGAGCTTCTTGACCTGATCGTGGAAAGCGCCATTGAGACCATGGATGCCAAGGCGGCCAGCCTCTTTCTGGAGGACAAGGAAAAAGAGGTCTTCGTGTCGGTTTGCCAGAAGGGTCTGTCCGAAAACTATCTCCACTCGGACCCGTACCGTGTCCAGAGAATGAGCGAAGAGATGCTCAAGAACGGCTACATCGCCTTCGAGGACGTCGCCAATGATGAGCGCATCCTCAACCGCCAGGCCAAGATCGATGAAGGCATCGCCTCGATCCTCGTGGTTCCGGTGACGGTCGAGGCAAAGATGATTGGCGTCCTTGCCCTCTATACCGCAGACGCCCGGAAATTTTCAGAGGACGAGATTGAGTTCCTGACGGCCCTGGCCGAGCAGGGGGGCATCGCCATTCAGAATTCCCGCCTTCTCCGCCGGATCACCCGGAACACCTATCTGTTCCATGATCTGGCCGACAGCATCAACTCCACGAATCTGGACATCAAGAAGATTCTTCACATCATGACGGCGGATATTGCGGAGGCATTCGGGATGAAGGGGGTCAACATCCGCCTCCTGAACAAGGATTCCGGAACCCTGGACATGGTCGCCAGCTACGGTTTCAGCGAAGATTTTCTCAACAAGGGGCCGGTCCACAAGGACAAAAGCGTCACCCGGGCCCTGGACGGGGATACGGTGGTCATCCGGGATGCGGCGACCGACGAACGGGTGGAGTACCGGGAGGCCATGAAAAAAGAGGGCATCAAATCGATGCTGGTGGTCCCCGTGCAGTCCGGGGATGAAGTCATCGGGGTCATGCGGCTTTGCAGCGCCGAGGAGTTGGAATTCAGTGAGGACATGATTCTCCTTGTCGAGGCGCTGGCGCACCAGGGGGGAATTGCCATCCAGAATGCATCGCTCTATCTCTCCCTGCAGGAAGACAAGAAGAGCCTGGAACAGGATATCTGGAGCCACCGCTCCTGGTTCTAAGGCGGAGTGTTGCGGCTGGTGGGATGGACTTCCCGCCGGCCGGAGGGGATCCGGGCCGGTTTACCGCCGGCCCGCTCGTGTTGATACGGCTTCTGACGACAGACGAAAGGAAATGAGGATGACAGGAAAGACCATTGCGGAAATTCAGGTCGGCGACAGCGCCGAATTTGCCAAAACGGTTTCCGAAACGGACATCTACCTTTATGCGGGCATATCCGGTGATTTCAATCCGGCCCACATCAATGCAGCCTACGCCGAGCAGACCTTTTTCAAAGCCAGGATCGCCCACGGCATGCTGGCCGCCGGTTTCATCTCCACCGTTCTGGGTACGATGCTGCCCGGCCCGGGGACGATCTATCTCAAGCAGGCGCTGACGTTTATGGCCCCGGTTCTGATCGGTGACACCATTACGGCCCGTGCCGAAGTCACGGAGAAGGATGAAGCAAAGAACAAAATTACCCTCAAAACCACCTGCACCAATCAGAAAGGGAAAGTTGTCCTGGACGGCGAAGCAATGGTGAGTCCTCCCAGGGCACCGAAATAACGGGACTGCCCCCCCTCAGCAAGAAGAACCCCTCCCGCCGCACGGCGTTTGACGGCGGGAGGGGCTGTGCATTGCCTTAAATCACATTTCCAAGCAGGTAGTTTTCGACACACGTCCGGATCTTTCCATCAGAAGTCGAACAGAACCGGTCTTTGCAGTCATCGCATACATCCACTTCATCGGCGCTGCGACGGCGGAGCTTCTTCCCACAGAGGATGCATTCGGCAGCGAAGAGCCGGACGCCCACCCGGTAGCCGGGAGCATCCGGACGGTTTTCCTTGACACACCACCGAACCTCTCCCAGATATTCGGGATGGGGTGCAGCCCCGTTGACGACATTCGCTGCATCCTGGATGCTGATCAAGATGCTGGCCCCGGGCTTCAGCTCGTGTTCGGCAATGAATGACATGCCGCCGCTGCTCTTTTCGAGCATTTCCGCCGGCTGATATTTCGCCGCTTCACTCTCCGAAAAACGGATCATGACCTTGCCGCTGTGGCGTGAAAAAGCCCGGTGCGTAATGGCGCTCATGATGAACCTCCCTTCCAACCTGGGCCAATGGAAAATGCATATGTTCCGCGATTCTGGAGGGGTGATTATTTCCACCGACCCTGTCTTTAACCATAAGATATAGACCTGTACCGCCAATGTCCAATGGATACATGGGCTGTGTGAATTCCCGCAGGAGCCATGGGGGTGGATGCGATGCCGGGGGATGGATGGATCGTTTTAAATACCGTAGATTCGTCGTGGTGGGCATCCGTTCATGGAGAGCATTGATCGGCAGTAATCACTCCCATATGGATTAAGTTTGTAAGTTAGTAACGATGCGGTTGTCTGTCAAATATTTTTTTGATGCAAATATGTTTTTCAGGGTGGTGCCTGCGGCTCCTAATGGGCCTCGGCCCAGTTTTTACCGGTGTCGATGTTCACCTTGAGCGGTACCTTCAGGTCGGGCCAGACATTTTCCATGCTGTCGATCACCTCGTCCCGCAGGTTTTCGATTTCATCCGGGGGCGCCTCGAACACCAGTTCATCATGGACAGTGAGCAGCATGGCCGACCGGAAACCCTTTTCCTGGAGTACCCGGTCGATGCGGATCATGGCCAGTTTGATCAGATCTGCGGCCGTGCCCTGGATGGGCGTGTTGACAGCGGTCCTTTCGGCAAAGCCCCGGATGTTGCGGTTCGTGCTGTGGATTTCCGGAAGCTGACGGATGCGGCCCAGGAGCGTGCTGGTCTTGCCGGTTTTTTCCGCCGATTCAATGGCCCTGTCGATAAAGGCCCGGACACCCTTGTACCGTGCAAAATAATGGTTGATGTAGGTCTGGGCCATTTTGCGGCTGATGCCCAGCTCCTTGGAGAGACTGAAGGCGCCCATGCCGTAAATGATCCCGAAATTGATGGCTTTGGCCTGGCGCCGCAGCTCGGGGGTAATCATCTGGGGAAAGACCTGGAAGATCTCGGCGGCCGTCCGGCTGTGGATGTCTTCTTCGTCGACAAAGGCCTTCACGAGGATTTCGTCGTCGGAGTAATGGGCCAGGAGCCGCAGCTCGATCTGGGAATAGTCGGCGGCCATCATGGTCCACCCCTTCCGGGGCACGAAGGCCCGCCGGATCTCCATTCCCTCTTCGGTGCGGATCGGAATGTTCTGAAGGTTGGGTTCTGAGCTGGAAAGCCTGCCGGTGGCGGTGACCGTCTGGTTGTAGGAGGTGTGGATCCTTCCGGTCTCCGGGTGGATCATTTCGACCAGTGCGTCGGCGTAGGTCGATTTCAGCTTGGCCAGGGTCCGGTGCCGCAGAATCATCGCCGGCAGCTCGTGACGTTCGGCCAGGGCGGTCAGAACTTCCACATCCGTCGAATAACCGGTCTTCTTCTTGGTCTTCTTCTGGGCCGGCAGTTTCAGCTTTTCAAAAAGAATCTCCCCCAGCTGCTGGGGGGAGTTGATGTTGAACCGTTGTCCGGCCAGGGCATGGATGTCGTTTTCGAGGGTGTCGAGCTGGCGCTGAAAGTTGTTGGAGAGGGAGACGAGCCTCTCCCGGTCGACGGAGATGCCCCGCATTTCCATTGCCTTCAGCACGGGAATCAACGGGATCTCGACCGTATCCATCAGCCGGGTCAGGCCCAGTTCCGACAGCTTGCCGCTGAGGCAGCCATAGGCGGCGAGGGTCACGTCGGCATCCTCGCAGGCGTAGGGGACGGCCTTTTCGACCAGCACCTCGTCAAAGCCCACCTGGGCTTTTCCCTTGCCGGCGATATCTGCATAGGTGATGGTCTTGTGGTCCAGAAAATCGAGGGCGATGCGGTCCAGGTTGTGCGCACGCTTGGAGGGGTCGATCAGGTAGGAGGCCACCATGGTGTCGAAGGAGACGCCGGCAAGGCGGATGCCGCAGCGCTCCAGGACGATCCAGTCGTACTTGATGTTCTGCCCGATCTTTTGAATCCCGGGATCTTCGAGAATTGGCCGGAGAAACTGGAGAACCCTTTCCAGGGGGAGCTGCCGGGGCGCGCCCAGATAGCGGTGCCCCACCGGGATATAGTATGCCTCGTTCTCTTCCAGGGCAACGGATATGCCCACAAGGGAGGCCTTCATGGGGTCGAGGGCCGTGGTCTCGGTGTCCAGGGCGAAAAGGCGGCTTCCTTCCATGCGTGCCGCAAGGGCCTCGAGGTCGGCTTCGTCGAGCACGGCGGTGTAGGACTTTGCCGGGGCATCTGCTGAGACGCCTTCGGCATAGGTCCGATGGAGCTCCTGGAATTCCAGCTCCTTGAAGAGCGCAGAGAGCGCTTTGGCGTCGGGATCGCTTCGCTGCAGGGCCGATGCTTCAAACTGGATCGGCGCATCGGTTCGAATGGTGACCAGCTCTCGGCTGAGGAAGGCCTGAGACTTGAACTTGACCAGGTTCTCGTGCTGCTTTTTTTTGGTGATGGTGTCGACCTTCCGGTAGAGGGCATCCATGGATCCGAAGGTCTGGATCAGGGTGGTCGCCGTCTTGGGGCCGATGCCCGGGACGCCGGGGATATTGTCCGAGGCGTCACCGGAGAGGCCCATCATGTCGATGAGCTGCACCGGTTCAATGCCGAATTTTTCGCGGACCGATGGCAGATCGGTGAAGGTCTCCTTCATCGGGTCCCAGATGCTGGTCTTTTTCGTGACGAGCTGTAGGAAATCCTTGTCGCCCGTGACGATAACGACATCGAAGCCCTCGGATTCCCCCTGTCTGGCAAGGGTGCCGATGAGGTCGTCCGCCTCGAAGCCTTCGATCTCGAACAACGGGATATTGAAGCCCTTCACGATCTTTTTGATGTAGGGAAGCTGCGATGCCAGCTCCCTGGGCATCGGGGGGCGATTGGCCTTGTAGGCTTCGTATATTTCATGGCGGAAGGTGGGGCCTTTCATGTCGAAGAAGACAGCCATGAAACGGGGGTCCTTCTCCGCCATCATTTTCGTCAGGATCTTCGTGAAGCCGAAAGCGGCATTGGTGGGAAGGCCCTTGGAGTTGGAAAGCCCACCCCGGATGGCATGGTATGCCCTGTAGACGTATGCGCTGCCGTCAACGAGGTAGAGCGTGGCTGTTTCGGTCATGGAATGCCCCCTGCGGCGACGGCCCTGCCCCATGGATGGTGAATAAACCGAAGCGCCCCAGCGGTTCGGCCTCCCGCCGTGCCGGCGCCGGAGACCGGCGAAACCGCCGGATGCGGCCGCCGCCAGGCATGGGCGGGTTCCAGTTGACAGGTCCGATCTCCTGAATTACGTTTCGTTTCGAAATATTTCAGGTTATGGTTCTCAAATGCTGAACAAATCTGTATCATCTACCATCGCGAACGACAAGCAGAAGGGGCATGGCGAGTTGAAAAAAGGTGCGATTCTCACCGACTACCGTCAGATCAGATCCGTGCTGGAGGAATCGGAAGTAATTGCTGTGCTCGGGCTCAGCCCGAAGCCGGAGCGGGACTCCCATCGGGTGGCACGGTACATGCAGAAAGCAGGCTATCGCATTCTGCCGGTCCGCCCGGCCCAGAAGAATATATTGGGAGAAAGAGTCTACAGGGCGCTCGAAGATATCGAAGGGCCGGTGGACATCGTCGACGCTTTTCGTACCAGCGAGCAGGTCATGGCCCACGTCCCCGAGGTGACCCGCATCCGTCCCAGGGTCTTCTGGATGCAGCTTGGCATCGAGAACCGCGACGCCGCAAATCAGCTGACGGATGCGGGGATCGACGTCGTCATGAATCGTTGCATCAAGGTTGATCATGAAAACCTCTACGGAAAAAAGATCATCGTTTAGAGCGCGCCGCATCAAGGCCCGCAGCGCTGCCTGCCACTGCTGCGGCGATAGCGCTGCGTTTCACTGGCAGTGCCGTTGTGGATTTACCATCTGTCAGATATGCATGGATGAGAATGTATGGGGCATGTCCTGCAACGGCATCACCTGGCAGTGCCCGGATTGTGGCAGTCATAACGGTTTCGGCAATCAATAGCCGCGGGCGGACCCGCGGCCAGACATTCGGCCGCTTCTTTTGCCAGGCGTGAAGCGGTCTTTATATTACCGCATGTCGGCCCGCCGAAGAATGCGCAGCTTGCACGGTGCAATCTGTGGACTCCGGCGGAAACGAACCGACAGCATGGAGGAAAAACGATAATGGCCTTTGAAACCAAGGAAGAAGTCTTTGAGCGTGTAATCCAGCAGGATAGACCGCTTTGCAAATACTGTCATCGGGAGATGAGCCTGTGGGAGGCCCCGGACATTGTCATTGATGACGGCCTGGGATGGGGAACCCCTTACATGTTCGTCTGCTTCAACGACGACTGCCCGCTCTACCGGCAGGGATGGGACAACATCAAGGAGAACTATGGCCGTACAGCGTCATACCGCTGTATCTGCTACCCGGGCACGGAGACCTATGAGTGCATGTCCGTCTATGGGCCCCAGGGCGGAATGGGGCAGATCGTCGATGCGAAAGCCCTGGCCCGGCGGCGGGAGATCGAAGAGAAGATCCAGCAGGGCCTCTCGACCCTGGAACGGTGCATCGCCGAAAATGACGATGCGACGGCCCTGGAGCTCCTGACCGATGCTGCCGAGCCGACCCGGGTGCGGGTGAAGGCTGCCGAAGTGATGGGGGATGTGGCCGGTGTCGATGCCGTCGAACCCCTGCGGAGCCGGAAATTCGGCAATGACATCCTCCGGAAAAAGGTCGATGCTGCTGTCGACAAGATTCATGAGCGGCATTTCACCCGCGAGTGCCCGTTCTGTGCCGAAGTGATCAAGCGTCGCGCCAAAATCTGCAAACATTGCGGACAGACGCTTCCTGCCTGAGTCCCGCGCGAAAGCGCTTCTCCTGACACCCAACGACGGCGGCACCGCCCCCTGGACAGCGTGCCGCCGCCTCCCTGGACTGAAACACCATGCTGAATGTTTATCTGAAGCTGCTCCTGACCGCTTTTTTCTGGGGAGGGACCTTCGTGGCCGGTCGGATGATCGCCGGCCGCATCTCCCCTTCGGCCGTGGCATTTCTACGTTTTGCCGTGGCATCGCTCGTCCTTTTTATGCTGACCTGGAAGATCGAAGGCCGGCTTCCTTCGGTGCGGCGACGCCAGGTCTTTCCCCTCTTTCTGCTGGGGATGACCGGCATTTTTTCCTACAATCTTTTTTTCTTCAAGGGGCTTGAACTGATCAGCGCCGGCCGCGCAGCATTGATCATCGCGCTCAATCCCATCTTCATCACCATCTGCTCGGGGCTTTTTTTCCGGGAGCGGCTGACCCTTCTCAAAATAACCGGCATCCTGGTTTCGGTTGCGGGCGCCATAATCGTCATCTCCCGGGGGAGTCTCGGAGCCATCCTTACCGAGGGAATCGGATGGGGGGAATTCTATATTTTCTGCTGCGTATTGAGCTGGGTCACCTTTTCCCTGATCGGCAAAACCATCCTCAGCGGCGTCACCCCCCTGGTTTCCGTGACCTATTCATCGGCCATCGGGGCCGTGGCCCTCTTCGTCCCGGCCTATCTCGACGGGATGACCGCCCACTGGGGGGGATACACGGCCGTCGTATGGATCAACATTTTCTACCTGGGGATCTTCGGGACCGTGGTCGGCTTTATCTGGTATTATGAGGGGATCAAGGCCATCGGGCCCACCAAGGCGAGCCTTTTCATCAACTTTGTGCCCATCAGCGCCATTGTGCTGGCCTTCTTTATCCTGGGCGAGCCGGTGACGCGCTCTCTTCTGTTCGGCGGTCTCCTGGTCAGCAGCGGCGTCTACATGACCAATATGCGCCGCCGGGAATTGGCCGCGCCGGCGGCTTCGTCCTCCTGAAAGAACGCCTGCGCCGGCATGGCGCAGGCCGGTTCGGCCGCTATTTCAACAGGTCGGCGAGGCGGCCGGCCAGCATCCCGTTGATCTCCGGTGTCTTGAGGGAAATCCGGATGAAACGCTCCGGGAGGCCTTCGAAATTCCTGCAGTTCCGGATGAGGATCCGCTCCCGGGAGAGGGCTGCGCAGACGCTTTCCGCGGTATGGTTTCCGTGAAGGCGGGCGAGGATGAAGGACGTGCAGCTGGGAAACAGCTCGAGCGCGGAAATCCCTTGCAGCCGTTCTGACATGAAGCGTCGCTCGGCGTCGAGCATGCGCCGGCTCTCTTCGACGAAGGGGTCTATTTCTTCCCGCCGTTCCATCAGATAGATGACCGCCAGGTTTGCCAGGCTGTTGACACTCCACGGCAGGAAATACTGCTTCATCCTCCTGGCGGTATCCTCCGGCGCCGCCAGGAAGCCGATCCGCAGGCCCGGCACGCGGAAAATCTTCGACATCGAGTGAAGCACCATGACGTTGGGGAGCGTAGTGCGGATCATGGAATGCGCCTCTCCCCCGCGGACAAAGGGCAGATAGGGCTCGTCGCCAACGAAGCGGACGTCGGGGTGCCGCCGGCACAGCTCCGCTATGTCGATGCGGGGAATGAGCCGTCCGGTGGGATTGTTGGGGTTGCAGATGAACACCGTGTCGGCCCTGTTGGCACAAGTGGAGATTTCCTCCATATCGGGGACAAAGCCGTGTTCGGCCCTGGCAGCGACACAGGTGTAGGGGACGCCGTGCATCCGGCAGGCATCGGCGTAGTCGGCGTAGGTGGGGGCGAGGATCAGGGCCTGCCGCGTCTTCAGCGCCAGGGGCAGGGTGTGGATCAGCTGGGTCGTGCCGTTGCCGGGCACGACCCGTTCGGGATTCAGCCCGTAGCGGGCGGCAAAGGCCTGGACGGCAGCGCCGGCATCAACCTCTGGCAGGACGGTGACGGCGAGGATGTTTTCCTTGAGGAGCGCCATCAGACCGGGGGGCGGCCCGAATGGATTGACATTGCTGCTCATGTCGATGATGTCCGAAGGACGGCAGCCCAGATCCTGGGCCAGCTGATGGATATTTCCGCCATGGCCGTTGATCATAACCGACCTCCGGCTGCCGCAGCTGCAAACAGGGCCGCTTCGGTAATCTCCGTCATGGCGCCGAGCATATCCCCCGTGATGCACCCCATGCGCCGTTTGTAGAAGGAGAGCGTGGCGGCGACCACGATGATGAAGACGATGCCTACGATGACGCCGGAGAGGCCTGCCAGGAACGAGAGCGCCAGGGGGATGAGAAGGCCCCAGAAGTCTCCGATGCCCAGCGGTTTCTCAAAAAATGCATGGCCCGTGCCGCCGTCGGGACGTCCGTAGGCCAGAAACCGGAACCCAAAGAGCATGCTTCCCCGTGCATAGGCGGGAATGATCAGCAGGAGCAGTGCCCGATGGCGGTCGAGGTCGGCGATGGCGCCCCATTTGATTGCCAGGGCCGAGATCACGGTCACCAGTGCCATGGCGCCGATTCGGCTGTCCTTCATGATCCGGAGGGCCTTTTCCCTGGGCCGATGTCCGTAAAGGCCGTCGGCGGTGTCACCCAGGCCGTCGAGGTGAAAGGCGCCGGTAATCCATACCAGGAAGACCCCGTCCAGGATGGCGACCATGTGCCCGGACCAGATTCGGGCGGCGACGTAGTCAAAGGCGGCCAGGAGGGCGCCGATGATCAGCCCTACAACGGGAAAATACTGGATCATGCCTGCAGGCTCAAAGGATCCCGCCCGTCCGATCGGGATCCGGGTAATAAACTGGATGGCGGATGTCAGGTTTTTCATTTCTGGATCAGGGATTCCTTTCTCGATGCCGGGATCGAACGGCCGCTTCGAATCCGCAAAGGGGCGGCGGTGCGTCGGGATCGGCTGTCAAATGGCAGGCTGCCGGATCAGCTTACTCGAGCGGCGGCGCCGTCGCCTTGATGGTTACGGGGATGCCCGCCACCGTCCAGATGACCTCGTCCGCACAGGCTGCGATCCGCTGGTTGACGGTGCCCATGACATCCCGAAACTGCCGGGCGAGGCGGTTTTCCGGAACGATGCCGGCGCCCACCTCGTTGGATACCAGGAAAACGGGTATCCGGGTGCGGTCGAGGGCGGCCGTGAGGTCCAGGATATAGCGGTCGACATGGGGGGCGGACGCCGGGGAGAGCAGGATGTTCGTGGTCCAGAGGGTCAGGCAGTCGATCAGGATGACGCTGGCCGCCCTGGCGGCGGTCTCCAGTGCCTTGGGCAGCTCGGTGGGGGCCTCCACCGTCTGCCAGCCCCGGCCCCGATCCGCCTGATGCCGGGTGACCCGATCCTTCATTTCATCGTCATGCGGGATGCAGGTGGCGATATAGATCCGGTGGTCTGTCGCCGCTGCTTCGGCCATCTTCTGGGCATGGCTGCTTTTGCCGCTCCGGCACCCGCCCAAGACAAATGTCACTTTTTTCACAGGTTGCTCCTCGGTTGAATGGCTCCAGTTTCGCAGGGCGTCATATCACTTTGTCGACGGAAAAGCAAAACCGGTCGGCAGGAAAGCAGCCGGCGCGTGACATTGGCGCTTCATCGGCGTCAAAGAGATTTTAAAAAATAAGGGAATTTCGGCGTGCAGACGAAAAAGACCCGGCCGTGGCAACGGCCGGGTCTTTCTGCTGCAAACCTGTGGTGCGGTTTACGAAGTTACGCTGAAATTTTCCTGTCCACCGTGTCGAGGTAGTGCTCGACCAGCTGCTGGTTGTCCTCGTCGGTGATCTGGTCGGGCAGGCGCTTCAAGGCGAGATTGACGGACGCATCGATCAGCTCCTCCTTGAAGGCCCTTTTGGCCGCCTGGATATAGCCGCCGACCTTCTGCTGGGCAAGCTCCATCATGAAGCGGCTCTCATTTTCGGCCTCTTCAATCAGATCCTGGCGTCTTTTTTCCCCCATGCGGAGGATCGCAGCCTTCAGCTCGGCAAAACGGGCATCGCTGTCCGCCATCGCCTGGCGGGCCTCATTGATTTTGTCCGTTACCAGCGCCTTTTCATCCTCCAGGTCGCTGATCTGTGCCGCAACCTCGTCCCGGCGCATTCTCAGGAAGCGAATGATCGGGTCCTTGCCGAACTTCACCAGCACGAAGGAGAGAAGGCTGAAATTGACCCAGAGCATCACCACATCGTATTTCTGGCGCCAGTTCTCGGCGGATTCTTCGGCCAGCGCCTCGCCGCCCGTCAGCTGCAGCAGTAACGCGGTTGCCGCGAGGGTGACAAGGAACAGGCTCAGCATTTTCCATATATTCTTCATGAGGATAGCCTCCGGTTCAGTACCTTTTCCATGATGCGGAGCGCCAATGCTTCGGATTCGGCCTCAAGGTGCTTTTTGGCCTCCTCAAGCTGTCCCTGAACCTGCTTTTCGGATTTTTGCCTGAGTTCAGCAATCGCGGCCATGGTTTCCGAGTGGATGCCGCCCGCCTTTTCGGAGCCTTCCTGTGCCAACTCTGCGCTTAGATCGTATGCCTCTTTTTTGACAGCGGCCTCCCGCTCCTTCAGATCTGCCAGCATATTTTCGACCTCGGCTTCAGTGGTCGTAATACTCTGGCTGAGGCCTTCGATGAATTCGTCCCGTTCTTTCATGGTCGCGTTCAGGGGCCTGAACATGATCCGGTTGATGATAAACAGGAAGATTAGAAACGAGATCAACTGGGCGAACAGAGTTTCATTGATGCTAATTAAAGCTATATTGCTGACAATTTCCATTATTATCTTCCATGTATGATGGTGAGGCTACGCTGAGCTGAAAAGGCTACACGACAAAGAGAAGCAACAGGGCGATAACGAGTGAATAGATGCCTGTTGATTCGGATACGGCCTGGCCAACCAGCATGGTCCGGGTCAGGAGCCCCGCCTCTTTGGGGTTTTTCCCAATGGCTTCGCAGGCTTTTGCCGCTGCCATACCTTCACCAACGCCGGGGCCGATGGCGCCCAATCCCATTGCGAGACCTGCACCGAGAAATGCCGCTGATTTGATAACGTCTACACCTTCGATTGCCATTTTCTTCCTCCATCAACGTTTAGGTTTTAGCAACACAATCGCTATAACAGATGTCCCTCTGCTCCAATTTACACGACGAAAATCAGCACGAGGGCGATGACCAGTGAATAGATGCCCGTCGATTCCGAGACCGCCTGGCCGACCAGCATTGTGCGGGTCAGATCCGCAGTGGCTTCTCCGTTCCGGGCGATGGCATCCACGGCGCTCCGGGCGGTGAAGCCCTCGCCGACACCGGGGCCGATGGCGCCGATCCCCATGCAGAGCCCCGCGGCGAGCAGGGCGGACGCCGGCGCCAGTGCCCCCGAACCGGGAAATGTCTTGAACATCAGGATAAAGCTGACCAGAAGACCGTAAATCGCCGTCGTCTGGGTGACCGCCTGCCCCAGGAGCATGACGTTGGTCACGGGGGTAACCATGAGCGGCTGCCGGGAGACGCCGTAGCAGCTGGTTTCCGCCACCAGGCCGCCGCCCAGGCCCGAGCCGATGGCACCGAAGCCCGAGGCGAACCCGGCCCCGAGGATCGCCGCCCAGGTTGGAGAGACCGGGCGCGCCGTGAAATCCGTGAAGAGCAGAATAAAGGAAGTGACCAGGGCGAAGATCGCCGGGGTCTGGCAGACCGCGGACCCGATCAGCATGTTGGTCATGAGCCGGCCGCTCATCGCCGGCTGTCGGGACATGCCGATGCAGGCGGCGCCTGCTGGAAAGCCTGATCCCACACCCGAACCGATCGCCCCGAGGCCCATGCTAAGACCGGCGGCCATCACCACCGCCACGGTCACATAGGAGGTCCCGGAAAATTTTGTGAAAAGCAGGATCATGGCGATGACCAGGGCAAAAATGGACGCCGACTCGGCAATGGCCTGCCCGACGAGCATCCCCTTGAAAATGTCACCGGCCATCTTCGGAGAGCGCGAGATGGCCGCGTTGGCCTGTGCCGCCGTTAGACCTTCGCCGATAGCTGCACCGATGGCGCCGAATCCCATTGCGATTCCGCCGCCGGCGAATGCAGACACCTGTACCCAAGTTTGAACGTCTAAACCCATGTTATTTCACCTGTACCGAAATGTAGACAACTGTAAGCATTGTAAAAACAAAAGCCTGGATCGTTCCGACAAACAGTCCGAAAAAGGCGTTCAAAAACGGTGGCAGGATGACGCTGTACGTCAGGTAGGAGACAACGAGAATGATGATCGAGCCGCCCATGATGTTTCCGAAGAGACGGAAGGAGATGGAGACGACCTTGGCGAGCTCGCCGATGACGTTGAGGGGCATCATGAAGAACATCGGCTCGAAATACTGCTTGAGATAGGCCTTGAGTCCCTTGGCCTTGATCCCCGCGTAATGTGCGATGAAAAATCCCATGATGCCGAGGCTCAGGGGGGTGTTGAGGTCTTTGGTAGGCTCCCCCAGATGGGGAATGATGCCGAACCAGTTGGAGAGCAGCAAAAACATGAAAAGGGCGCAGATCAATGGGCCGTAGGTTTTCACCATCTCTTCATCCAGGGCATCCTCGGTGAGCCCGTAGAGCTGGGAAACGAACAGCTCGCCGACGGCCTGCAGCGGACCTGGGAGCCGGCTCCGCCTTCGAGACGCCAAATAGCCGAAAAGAAGCAGAACGGCGATGACGAGCCAGGTCATGACGATGACATCGAGATTGAACGTCATGTCGCGGCCGAACATCGGGACAATCAACTGATACACCCTACCTAATTCTTCCATAAATCACTTCCTCTGAGATTAGCCCTATCCGGTTGAAAAAAATAAGGATGATATATGGTCGAGCAAAATCATCACCTGGACCATGAATACTCCGATGACGACGGCAAACAGGTTGAAATCTTTGGATGTAATTCCTAAATATATGGGGATGCCCATCAGTGCAAAACGAAACAGGATGGATCCAAAAGAGAATACGGTGGATTTGATTCTTGAAGATTGGAGGATTCGGGTAGGCAGGGCCTCGCCGATGAGTATGAAGTTAAGGATCGAGGCGAGCGTTCCGGCGATCAGCCCCTTGGCAATAGGCTTCTGTGCTGCGAGAACAAAAGCGAAAGCAATGAGGATTGCGGCTGTCAAGGCTCGGGAGCAGTACTTTTTTTGGGTCTCTCGAATGGCATTCATTCGCGATTGTTCGCCTCTCCGTCTTTATTCTGCCCAATCAGGTCCATGATCTGGCGATAGACGACATTACCTCCGCCGAGGACGCCCAGGATGATGAATATGGTCACAAAGATACCCCGGGCGCCCAGCCACTTGTCAATAAACCAACCGACAAAGAAGCAGAAGATGATACAGCCAGCCATGGTGAGCCCGAGCTGCATGACGATCTGTAGATTTTCAGCCCAGTCTCGATTGCCTTTGTAGTTAAAGAGCTTTTTTTTCTTCGTCTTGATCCTCCAGTCGATAGAATTTTTAGGCTCTATACTTTGATTTTATCTGGAACAGATTTATTTTAATCAATTAATTTTAAATTATCCGGCCTTCGAATTTGTATGGCGTATAACAGAAGATGATCCGTCGTGTCAAGGTATGAATTTGATCCCGTATCACTTCAAAACGTACTGGACCGGGCCGGGGTTGCAGACGCCCCGTGATCAGGAAAGCGCCTTGGAGCGCGGCGGGTTGGGCTGGTCGGCGAGGGAAAAAATGTTTGTAATATGCCCCGATGCGTCATAGTATTTCCGGACGGGTTCAACATCACAACAACGGACAGGCAGGTTCGACCGAATTCATGAAACTTTCCGCCGTAGAGAGGCTTCGCCGCTTCTACAAGCAGTTTTCCGGCAGCGATCAGGTGATCATCCTGATCAACGCAGACCCGGATGCCATCGCCAGTGCCATGGCCGTCAAGCGGCTGCTCTGGCGCAAGGTGGCCGGGATCACCATCTCCAACATCAACGTCATCGAGCGCCCGGATAATGTGGCCATGATCCGCCTGCTCGACGTCAGCCTGGTGCATATCGACGACCTGAAGGATGGAAGCCGTTTCAGCCGGGTTGTCCTTGTGGATTCCCAGCCCTGCCACAACGAGGCCTTTGGGCGGTTCCGCCCGGACGTGGTCATCGATCACCACCCCAAAACGGAGATGTCTGCCGCATATGTGGACGTCCGGCCGGAGTACGGCGCCAATTCGACCATCCTGACGGAATACCTGCGGGCCGCCAGGATCAAGCCATCGGTGAAGCTCGCCACCGGTCTTTTTCACGCCATCAAGACCGATACGCATAATTTTGAACGGAAGACGGTGATGGAGGACATCCGGGCTTTTCAGTTCCTGTTTCGATTCGCCAACACGACCCTCGCCAGGAAGATCGAGCAGGCGGATCTCCGCCTCGACTTCCTGAAGTATTTCAAGATCGCCATTGACAGCATGCGGATCCATCGCGGACGGGTCTTCGTCCATCTCGGCACGGTGGTCAACCCGGATGTCTGCGTTCTGGTCGCCGATTTTTTCATGCGCGTGAATCCCGTCACCTGGAGCATCGTCTCCGGGGTCTGCGACGGCACCCTGGTCCTGATTTTCCGAAACGACGGCATCCGGAAAAACGGGGGAAAAGTCGCTGAA
>CAJXSB010000046.1 GCA_913060435.1 uncultured Desulfococcus sp. | reverse complement strand
CGACCAAAGGGGGGGGAGAGCGATCCGGGGGGATCATCGTCGAGCCGGCGCCGGATCTCCGGGTAGATTTCGTATACGAATGCCCCGACGGTGTTGACGTCGCTGGCCGGGGTGATCCGGCCCTCAAACCGGCGGAGGACCATCGCCGCGGCCTCCCGGGCCCCGGGTGGATCCGCGTCGGGCCCCTCCCCCAGCGCGATCCTTCGATAGAGCCCCATGAGGAGTGCCGCCCCCCGCCCCCCGGGCATCACCCGCCGCGCCTCCCGGATCAGGAGAGGAAAGGCGCTGCGGACCATGCCGGGGTAGACCTTCTCCAGGATCCGCCGGAGCCTGCCATGCTCGAACAGCGTGAAAAGATCCCTGGCAAGGCCGGGGTCGGGGAAGATCCCGAAAAACCGCTCCAGGTCCGAACGCCCGCCTTCCCCGGCGGCGGACGAAAGCCCCAGCTCCTCCAGGGTCCGTTCCAGGTCGAACGCGAAGGAGCCGAACTCGTAATGGGCCGATTCGAGCCGCGCCAGGCATTTGTAGAGGCGCTGGTTTTCGGTCCTGTCGGAAAAGAGGCTGATCTCGTCGGCAAGGTAGATCCAACGGCCGTTGGAGAGAACCATCGACGGCGCGGGAAGTCCGGCGGTCGCGCTCCCGGGAAGTGACGACATGGGCCGTACGGAGATCCCCATGCCGGTGCGGGCCTTGAGATAACGGTTGAGCTGGCTCCGGACCTCTCCCAGGGAGACGGCGACCAGGAGCGAGTCATAGGCGTCGATGCCCTGCTTCGACGCAAGGGTAAGGAAGCGGAGACCTTCGTCCCCGCTGCGCTCGAAGGCGTCAAGACCGCGGGTGACGAAGCGCCGCAGGCCATCCTCGGAGAGGCGGCAGAGCTTTTCTGCGAGGGCGGTCATGAAGGGTCGGACCAGCTGCACCTCCGCCCGCACCACCCGCCGCAGCTGCGAAATCTGCCAGTTCCGCCTCGAATCGGGAAGTCCGGCCACGGTCTCGGGCACGGCCCGGGCCAGGTAGAGGCAATCCTTGTAGGGGAGATCCCGGGAGAAGATGTCATGGAGAAGCCCCAGGAAGGCGGCGGCGGTGGCGTGACGGCCGTCCTCCAGAAGAGAGGAGAGATAATCGAAGGGCTTCTTGAGGGTGTACTCCCCCTTTTTCCGCATCACCGTGGCAACACGGCCGAAGCGGGCCACAAGGTCGTCGTCGCCGAACCGCAGCACCGGCACCCAGTACCGGGCGAGCATCCGCCCGAGGTTGACCCCCTTCTCCCCGACATACCGTATCATCTCCCGATACCTTGCCAGGCGTGCCGGGGAGGCCTCCCCCGCCAGTCTCGCAACCCCTTCGGCCACGAGATAGCCCAGCTCGATGTCCTTGGCCATGGCCCAGAGGGCCTCTTCCTCGAGCAGGGCGGCCACCTCCCCGGTGATGCGCCCGCGCTTGCTCGAAAGGATTCCCGCCACCCGCCCGCTCAGTTCGGGGTCGATAATCTCCAGCCGCTCCAAAGGCGGCAGGCCGTCTCCGGCAGGGCGGCGCCCGCGCCCATCAGAAGATGTCATCAATCAGGTCATCCAGGGTTTCCTGGAGGCGTTCGTCGTCGGTGAGGGGGCGGCAGACGGCTGCACGGCAGGCCTCCTGCACGGCCACGCCGCAGCGGATCAGCTGGGCGGCGTAGATGAGCAGGCGGGTTCCGGCGCCTTCGGTCAGGCCGTGCTCCCGGACATTGCGGATCTTGCCGGCAAGGGCGACCAGCCTTTCGGCGATCTCCCGGCCGATGCCGCCCTCCCGGGCGACAATTTCGGCTTCCTGATCCGGTGCGGGATAATCGAAGTCCATGGAGATGAACCGCTGCCGCGTGCTCTGCTTCAGGTCCTTCAGGACCGACTGGTAGCCGGGGTTGTAGGAGATGACCAGGACAAAGTCGGGGTGCGCTGCCAGGACCTCGCCCTTTTTGTCGATGGCAAGGGTCCGCCGGTTGTCCGTGAGGGGGTGGATGACCACCGTGGTGTCCTTCCGGGCCTCGACGATTTCGTCGAGATAGCAGATGGCCCCCATCCGGACCGCCCGGGTTAGCGGGCCGTCTTCCCAGACCGTCTCGTCGTGCTTCAGGAGGTATCGGCCGATGAGGTCGGAGGCGAAGAGGTCCTCGTGGCATGCGACGGTCACCAGGGGCCGGTCGAGGCGGTGGGCCATGTATTCCACGAAGCGGGTCTTCCCGCAGCCTGTTGGCCCTTTGAGCATGACCGGGAGGCGCGATGCATATGCAGCCTCGAAGATGGCGACCTCGCCCCCCGTCTCCAGATAGTATGGGGCCTCTTTGATCCGATAACTCTCCCGGTCCGCACGAATAGCCGCGTCCGTCATCCCGTCCTCCATGGATGCATCCCGGGCCGCAGCGGAAATCGGCCGGCCGTCGTCATGGAGCGCCTGCCAGGCCCCTGTCCGGCACCGTGATTTTTTGCCGCAGCCCTTGCGTTGCGCCGGGAAACATGTCTATATCCATCTCTTCAGCACCCTGCGCCTGCAGGGGGCGGTCCGATGTACGCCATCCCCGGACGCCCGCCCGGGGCGTCTTTCATCCCGACGATTGAGGAATTATAGCATAATGGAACCAAACCACAACAAGAATGTCGACCGCTTCACCATCGACGGCAGGGAGGTCATCCTGGTGGGAACGGCACATGTCTCCCGGGAGAGCGCTGCCCTGGTCCGGGAGGTCATCACCGCCGAAATGCCCGACACGGTCTGCGTGGAGCTCTGCGCGTCCCGGTACCAGGCCATCCGGCAGCAGGACCAGTGGCGGGAGATGGACATCATCAAGGTAGTCAAGGAGAAGAAGGCCTTCCTGCTGCTGTCGAACCTCATGCTGGCCGCCTTTCAGAAGCGCATCGCCCAGAAGCTCGACGTCACCCCCGGCCAGGAGATGCTGGAGGCCCTGGATGCGGCGGAGGCCATCGGCGCCCGGGCCCACCTGGCGGACCGGGATATCCGGGTGACCCTTTCCCGGACCTGGCGCATCATGGGGTTCTGGGACAAGATGAAGGTCCTTTTCCAGCTCATCCTCTCTATGGGAGACCTGGGGGAGATCAGCGAGGCGGATGTGGAGCGGATGAAGGAGCAGGATATCCTGGAAAGCCTCCTGGCCGACGTCGGCCAGTCCCTGCCCGTCCTGAAAAGCATCCTCATCGACGAACGGGACCGCTACCTCGCCCACAAGATTCGCACCGCCCCGGGCGAGAAGATCGTGGCGGTGGTCGGCGCCGGCCACGTCCCCGGCATCCGGAGGCACTGGGAGGAGGAGATCGACATCTCGTCCCTGGAGGAGATTCCTCCCAAAGGCCGTTTCTCGGGCACCATCAAGTGGCTGCTGCCCCTGGTCATCGTCGCCATCTTCGGCGTCGGCTTCGTTTTCGGCGGCGCCGAGGCGGGGACTCACATGGCCCTTTCCTGGGTCATCGCCAACGCCGTGTTTGCAGGGATCGGGGCCATCGCCGCCCTGGCGCATCCGGCGACCATCGTCTCCGCCGTGCTGGCGGCGCCGCTGACCTCCCTCAACCCCATGGTGGCGGCGGGATGGGTTTCGGGCCTGGCCGAAGCGTTCCTGCGCAAGCCCCGGGTCATGGACTTCGAGGACCTTCCCAGGGACATCCTCTCGGTGCGGGGCTTCTGGCGGAACAAGGTGACCCGGGTGCTCCTCGTGGTGGTCTTCACCAACCTGGGCAGCTCCGTCGGGACCTTCGTGGCCATCCCCCTCATGGTCAAGGTCCTGGGGTAGCCCCGGCCGCAGCCCGCACCTCCGGCTTCGCGGCCGCGGACCGGCGGCCGGCATCACCCCCAGGGGTGGACGGATGGAAAGAGCGAGGGCTCGGTGTGGGGCAGGAACTTGGCGGCGCTGAACCGGTTCATGAGCTCCTGGTTGACGTTGAGCTCGATGTAGGTGATCCGGTCCCGGATGCGGGCCATCTCCGCCATGGGGTCGGCCAGGGTCAGGGCCATCGCCGCCCCCCCGAGGGAGCTGTTTCCCAGGGCTTTATAGCTCGCCATGGGCAGGTCCGGGATCATGCCGATGGTGATGGCCGAACGGGGCTTGATAAACGATCCGAAGGTCCCGGCCACATAGAAGAGGTTGAGGTCCCGCGGGGTCATGCCCACCGAGAGGGTGATGGTCTCGAGGATGGTGTACATGGCGGCCTTGGAGCGGATGAGGCTGTCGATGTCGGCCTGGCTCATCATGAGGGGACTCCCCGTGGCCGAATCGGTCGCCGGCACGACAACGATGTGGTGCATCCCGTCCACGGTCGACAGGTTTCCGCCGCATTTCTCCGGCACCAGTTTTCCCCGGATATCGAGCATCCCCGATAGAAACAGGTGGGCCGCCAGGTCGATGATGCCCGAACCGCAGATGCCCCGGGGCGGCAGGCCGCCGATGGTTTCGTAGCGGAAGCGTCGCGTTTCAGGATCGATGGTCACGGTGTCGATCACCCCCGGCGCCGCCATCATGCCCATCCGGGCGACGCCGCTCTCCAATGCGGGTCCGGCCGCTCCGGCGCAGGCGATCAGCCAGTCCCGGTTCCCGAGGATCACCTCGGCGTTGGTGCCGACATCCACCAGGATGGCCGTCTCCTCGATCTCGTTCATGCCTGAAAAGAGAATCCCCGAAATGAGGTCGCCGCCGAAATAACTGCCGACATTGGGAAAGACCAGAATCCGTCCCCGGGGGTGGATCCGCACCCCGAGTTCGGCCGCCAGGAAGAGATCGGGGCTGTTGACGGCGGGGATGTAGGGCTCCCGGATGATCCAGCGGGGCGGCAGGCCCATGAAGAGGTGGCTCATGGCGGTGTTGCCGGCGACAGTCACCAAGTAGACATCCTTGATGGAGAGACCCCGGCGGCCGCACATCGCTGCAAGGGCCCGGTTGAGATCCTCGACCACCATGGCCTGCATCTCCGCCAGCCCCGCCGCCGTCTCCGAATGGTGAATCCGGGCCAGGACGTCCGGCGCCACGGCGATCTGGGGGTTGTCGAAGGCGTCATCCGCCAGCACGCGGCCGTCGGCCAGGTCGATCAACTGGAGAACGACCCGCGTCGTGCCGAGGTCCACGGCAAGGCCTGCCATGGGCCGGGGCTCCCTGGGGTCGTTCATGCCGAGGAGCAGATGGCCGGAGCGCTCCTTGAAGAGGAGGCAGCGCGCGCCGTAGTCCCACTGCCGTAGAGAAGCGGGAATCCGCTTCAGGAGGCCGAGGTCGATTCGGATTTCATCGGTGTCGAGCTGCTGCTTCAACCCCTGCATCAGCCGGTCGGCGTCGGCGGTGTTGTCCTTGAGGCTCGGGGGCGTAAGCGCCACCGTCACCACCCGCCGGCCGCCCTCCGGGCTTCGCTTTGCCGAAGTGGATGCCGTCATTTCATCCCTTCCAGTTCCGCAATCAGGGCGTTCATCACCTCGCCGGCGCCGCCCCGGATCAGATAGTCGCTGATAGTGCCGGTCAACGGCGTCCGCTCCGGGTTGATCTCGATGATTCTGGCGCCCGTATCCCTGGCGATCACCGGCATATATGCCGCCGGGTGCACCACGGCCGAGGTCCCCACCACCAGCATGAGATCGCATCTCATGGCGAGCTGCTGGGACCGCTGCAGCGTCATGGGAGGAATATCCTCCCCGAAAAATACCCAGTCCGGCCGAAAAACGCCCCCGCAAAGGCACCGGGGGGGAAGCGTCGAGACGTCGACATCATGGGACTTTACCTTTTCTCCACAGTCCATGCACCGCTGCCAGGCACAGTTGCCGTGAAATTCCAGGACGTCGGTGCTGCCGGCCGCCTGATGGAGCCCGTCCACGTTCTGGGTGATGACGGCATCGAGAAGCCCCATCGACTCGAGCCGCGCTAGCCCCCTGTGCCCGTCGTTGGGGGAGGCACGGTCGATGATATCCTTGAGCTCCTGGATCAGCCCGCGCCAGACCCGGCCCGGATTGACCTCGAAGGTTTCGATGTGGCCGTATTCCATGGGGTCAATCCGCTCCCAGACGCCGCCGCTGCCGCGGAAGGGCGGAATACCGCTCTCCACGGAGATGCCGGCCCCGGTCAAGGCCACGGCGCGCTTGGCACCCATCAGGTCCTCCGCCGCCCGTCGAATCAAATCCTTCATAACGAAAACTCCATATCTGTGCCCACGGCAAAGCATTCCAGGGCTTTTCCCCGGAGGTCGACGATCTCCCGGCATTTCGAGACGATGGCATCGACCTGCCGGTCCGTGCGGTCCTGGTTGAGGTGAAAGAGGCCCAGCCGCTGCACCCCGCCTTCCAGAGCCAGCGCAAGGGCATCCATGAAGGTGGAGTGTCCCCAGCGGCGCCGGGACGGGTATTCCTCCGGGGTGTATTCCGCATCGTGCATCAGCAGATCGGCCCCGGCGACGAATTCGATATACCGATCGTAGGGAACGGAGCCGGCATGATGGTAGTGCAGTTCGTTGTCCGTCAGAAAGACGAAGCTGCGGCCGCCCTCGGTGAATTTGTAGCCCATGCCGGTGTTGGGGTGGCTCAGGGGAATCGCCTCCACAGCCAGGGTGCCGATTTGGAAGGAGACGCGGCAGGAGATATCCTCCGCATAGGAGACCATGGCGCTGGTTTCTCCGTAGGGTACGGGAAAATAGGGCGGCGCCATCACCTTGGAGAGCATCGTCTCCACGAATTTGGAATAGGGGCACCGGTACATGCGAAGCCGCGTTCGGGCATCATAGATGGGCTTGAAAAACGGGAACCCCATGACATGATCCCAGTGCGCGTGGGTAAAGATCATATGGAGGTCGCGGCACCCCTCCTCGGCCAGGAGACGGCCGAGCCGCCGAATGCCGGTTCCCGCATCGACGATAACGATATCCCCGACCTGGTTGCGAATCTCGATGCAAGTGGTGTCGCCGCCGTACCGAATGTAATCCCTGCCCGAAACAGGAACGGAGCCTCTGGAGCCCCAGCATCTGATATACATAGTCTTCCCTGGCTGCGCGAACGCGGCAGCCCGCATTCGCCGGAATCATATCTCCGTCACGCTTGTCGCTTGTCACGCTCTTCAGGCACGGCTCCGACCCAGAAAGGTATGCCAGATGCCGTCCTGATCCCGCCGCTCCACAATGTCGACCGGCGCATCCGACAGACGGCGCATTACCGCTTCGGCCTGGCTTCGGAGCAGCCCCGAAAGGATGAACCACGACTTGTTGGCGACCGCCCCGGATGCCAGCAGCCGGTCCATCACATCATAGTGAATATTGGCGATCATCAGGTCCGCCGGAAGGAGCGCCATCTCCTCGGCCCGCCCCTGGAATGCCAGCACGACATCCGACAGGCGGTTCAAGTCGACATTCCGCCGGGCCGTCTGCACCGCCAGTCGATTCAGGTCAAATGCCAGCACCCGCCTGCAGCCGACGCTTGCGGCGGCAAGGGCGAGAAGGCCGGTCCCGGTGCCGACATCTAGGGCCGTCCGCACCGCCGAGCTGCCGCAGACCTGCTGGATGAGGTCGAGGCAGTCCCGGGTGGTAGGGTGGGTCCCCGTGCCGAAGACGACCCCGGGGTCGAGGAGGATGCGCCGCCGGGCCTCGCCGGCCGGCGCAGGATCCCAAGGCGGCGCAATCAGGAGGTCTCCCACGGAGAAGGGCTGGAAACGCTCGCCGAGCCAGTCTTCGTAGCGCATCTGGTAATGATCCACCAGCGAAAGCCCCGGCTGACTGGAAAGCATCCGCGCCACCGCCCCCGCAGCAGGGCGGGAAAAAAACAGGAAGGAGTATCCGTCCTCCACCCAGTTGCCGATATAGGCCTCGCCGCCCTCCCGGGGATTATCCTCGAGGCGCCCTTCGATGTAATAGATATACAGGTCCCGGCATGGTTGCCCTGCGACGCCGTCGCCCATCCGATCACTCACTTTTCGGCAGGCGGTCGATGTACCACTCCATGGGGTCGATCAGGGTAAAGCCCATGTCGACAAGCTTTTTCTTGATCCGCGCCACGTTGTTGGTCAGCAGGTACGGAAATACGGCGCGCTTGGTTTCATCCCAGTGCTTGGCAACCAGGACGCTGCCGCAGGAGATGTTCTCCTCGGTGATGGCGTCGACGATCCGCTTCAGCTGTCCGACCTTCTCTTCGACCATAATCCCCAGGAGCGTGCCGGGCTCCCCGATCCCCATGACATTGGTAAAGGCCCGCATCAGGTCCCGCACCGAAAGAATCCCCTTGAGCTTGTTGTTTTCGTCGACCACGGGCAGGGCCCCGACCTTTTTCCCCTGGATGATCATGAGGGCATCCTGGATGGTGTGCAGGGGCTTGAGGACCGCCGGCTTCCGGGTCATGATGCTGGCCACGGTGGCGGCGGCCATGCGCTCCCGCTCTTTGGCGCTGTCGAAGTCGTCCTGCAGGATGGACGGTGTGGCGCTTCGAATGTCCCGGTCCGTTACAATGCCGACCAGGGTATTGTCCTCGTCCGTTACCGGCAGATGCCGGATGCTGTGCTCCGTCATGAGGGATCTCGCCTGGAGGAGGCTGTCCTCCGGCCGGATGGTGATCACGCGGGTGGTCATCGATTTATTGACAAACATTCATCTCCTCCATCATGTAGAAATACGTTCAGAATATTGTATTGGAAGCGCTTATCCCTTCAGCAGGATTTCGACGTGGTTTTTAACGAGCTCCGGCAGCCGTTGGATGCTGTAGCCGCCCTCCAGAATGGAAACAATCCTGCCGCCGGCATACTTATTGGCCAGCGCCATCATCGTCTCCATAATCCAGGAAAAGCACTCGGTGGAAAGGTTGATGCCGGACATATCGTCGTCCTTGTGGGCGTCGAAGCCGGTGGAAACGAGGAGGAAATCCGGCTCAAACCGCTCCATGGCCGGCAGAAGATCCCGCTCGATCAGCATTTTGTATTCCTGGTCCCCCTGGCCCGGCAGCACCGGCGTGTTCAGGGTATACCCATGGCCGGCGTCGATGCCTTCCTCGAATTCCCTGCCGGTGCCGGGAAAGGCAAAGGAGGGGTGCTCGTGGATGGAGTAGTAGAATACGGTGGAATCGTACTCGAAGATATGCTGGGTGCCGTTGCCGTGGTGGACGTCGAAGTCGATGATGGCGATCCGGCTGACGCCCCATTCATCCTGAAGGTAACGCGCGGCGACGGCCACGTTGTTGAAATAGCAGAATCCCATGGCCTTGCTGATTTCCGCATGGTGACCGGGGGGTCTGACGGCGCAGAAGGCATTGTCGATCTCCCCCGCCATGATCCGCCGCACTGTATCGATAACCCCGCCCACGGCCAGCACTGCGGTATCGTAGGTTTCACAGCACATCTGGTTGTCCGGGTAGTCGAATTCGCACATGCCCATCAGACAGGCCTCCTCGAGGCGCATGATGTAGTTGACGTGGTGCACCTGCTCAATGTACTTCTGGCTCATGCGCTTGCCCTGAATGAGCGTCAGGTTGGGGAGAAGACCGGCCTCTTCGATCCCCTTATAGGCCGCCCGAAGCCGGTCGGACGTCTCCGGGTGCATGGGGCCGGTGTCATGGAGAAGAAACCTATCGTCATACAGCAAGCCTGTTCTTTTCATAATCCCCCCTGTCGCCAGCGAATCGGGTTAGTCTATGATTTTCTCAAAGATCTCATATGCCGCGCGAACCGCCGGATTGTCCTCCGGGATCTCTACGGTGGGGCGGCCCTTGAGGTCATACTGGTAGACCGTGTCGTCCTCCTGAATCACGCCCGCCAGGTCGATGCCGGCCGTCCGGATGATATCGAGAACGGCTTCATCCGGATCGCCTTTGGCCTGGTTCATGACCAGACAGCTTTTCCCGGCGACGATGTTGAGCTCACGGGCCAGTTCATGGATCCGGACGGCCGCCTGGAGCCCCCTGCGGGAGGCGTCGGTGACCAGCAGAAGGACATCGACGTTACGCGTGGTAAGGCGGCTGATATGCTCCATGCCGGCCTCGTTGTCCATGACGACATAGGGATAGTTGGCCGTCAGCTTTTCGAGAAAGCCCGCAAGGATGCTGTTGGCCGCGCAGTAGCAACCGGCCCCCTCCGGCTGCCCCATGACCAGCAGGTCGTATCCGTCCTCCTCGGCGATGGCCTCCTCAAGGCGCATGGACATGAAAATGTCCTTGGTCATGCCGTCGGGCACATTGCCTTTTTTCATGTCCTCCCGGGCATTGCCGACCGTGTCGTGGACCTTCAGCCCCAGCACCTCGTTCAGGTTGGCGTTGGCGTCCGCATCAACGGCGAGAACCGGCGTTTTGTCGGTTTTTACGAGATATTTGATAAGCAGCCCGGCAACAGTGGTCTTTCCCGTGCCGCCTTTTCCAGCCAGTGCGATTGAATAGCTCATGTCGATTGAATCCTTATGATAGCATGAATAGGTAGATATAAACATATACAGTATATCATTTTCAAATGACGAAGTCAGGTCCTTTTATCCGTCAAGAAACTTTTCCGACACCGCCGCCCCGACGCATGCGGGCCAGCGGACCGCCACGGCCGAATCCCGGCGGCGCCGCGCGTGACAGTGCATTCCTAACGAGCGCTCGAACTTTTTCCTGCTTTGGCCTGAAATTGCTTGCAAAGGCCCTTCCCGTATGATATTTTTTCAAAAATTATGTTTTAAAATCAAGGGCCTAAATAATAGATGCGCATACCATCAACACCAAAAGCAAACGAGGGGGAAGCAACATGGAGTTTGAACTGACCAAAGAGCAGGTACGTATCCAGCAGTCTGTCCGGGAGTTCGTCAAAAAGGAGTTCCAGAAGGATCTGATCGCGGAGCTGGATGAAAAGCACGAATACCCGGTGGATATCTGGAAGAAAGCCGCCGAGCTCGGTTTCATCGGCATCCATTTCCCGGAGAAATATTCGGGCATGGGATACGGTGTGATGGAGAACATCCTGGTGGCTGAGGAGCTCTGCCGCGGCGATTCGTCGGTGGGCGCCTGCCTCATCCTGGCCGACTTCGCCTCCGAGATCGTCCTCCATTTCGGCTCGGAGGAGCAGAAATCGACCTGGCTCCCCAAGGTCGCGGAGGGCGAAGTCCTCTCGTGCGGCGCCTTCACCGAACCCGACCACGGATCGGACATCACCCGGATGGAGACCACCGCGGTCAAGGACGGTGACGAATGGGTCGTCAACGGCAGCAAAATCTTCATCACCAACGGCGGGCCGTATGCCGGCTTCTACAGCGTCCTCTGCCAGACCGACCCCGACGCTTCGCCACCCCACCGGGGCCAGAGCCTCATCCTGGTCGAGGCCGACCGTCCCGGCGTGTCGGCCACCACCGTGGGCACCAAGATGGGCATCCGCGCCATGCACACGGCGGAGGTCGTCTTCAAGGACGTCCGGGTGCCGGCGGCCAACCTGATCGGCAAGGAGAACAAAGGGTTCTACCAGGTGCTCGAGTTCTTCGACGAAAGCCGCATCCTCATCGCCGCCCAGGGCCTCGGAACCGCCCAGGGCGCAATGGACCGGGCCCTCGCCCATGTCAAGTCCCGGGAGCAGTTCGGCAAGAAGATCGCCCAGTTCCAGATCACCCAGCACAAGATCGCGGACATGGCCACCAAGATCGAACAGGCGCGGCTGTTGGTCTACAAGGCCGCCTGGAATTTCGACCAGGGCCGCATCGACCCCAAGCTGACCTCCATGGCCAAAATGGCCGCCGGCCGCTGTGCGGTCGAGGTCTGCGACGAGGCCATCCAGCTGCTCGGCGGCTACGGCTATATGCTCGACTACGAGGTCGAGCGGTTCGCCCGCGACGCCAAGATCTGCGAACTCTATGAAGGCACCAGGGAAATCCAGAAGAACACCATCGCCAGCGCCATCATGGGGAAACTCAAGTAGCCGTCCCCGCCACACGGCATCGAAGCCTCGGCCCTGCCTTGATTTTTCAGGGCCGAGGTTGATTTTTTCCGGCCGCGCCTGTAAGCTCTGGATGTCGAATGATCCGATACACACCCCACAACAAGGAGCGCATCCATGCTGGATCTTTTCAAAAAGTCGATCCTGACGGGCCTCGGGCTGGCCCTCAAGACCCGGGACGAGGCCGAGGAGATGGCCCGGCAATGGGTCAAGAAACAGCGGATGTCTGAAAAGGAGGGCCGGGCCTTTCTCTCGGATGTCATGAAGAAATACGACACCTCGATGGAGAAGCTCGAGGATCGGGTGGAGCAGACGGTCAAGGAGGTCCTGAAAAAAATGCAGATCGCCACCCGGGATGAACTCGAGGCCCTGCGCCGGGAGGTCGCCGCACTCCGGGAAACGGTCCAGCCGCCGCCCGAAGGCAGCGGGCCGGCACCCCCACAGACCCCGGATCCCAAGCCCTGACCCCCGTCCCCGACACCTGGGCTGCCTCCCCTTCCGGGGGCGGCAGGAGCAACAACACCGGCCGGACCGCCAGCGAAAATCCGGCCATGCATGAAGATCGGCGCGCCGAACCGAGACCCGACGCCGGAGGGTACGCTTGTGCCCCGGTCATGGAGGCCTGAATGCTGAGTATCCGAAAAATCGGGGCCTTTGGCCGGACCTACCGCCACCTCAACCGGTACCGCCGGATTCTGGGCATCCTCATCAAATACGGCTTCGGCGACCTCATCGAGCGCCTGAACATCGACCAGTACATCGAGATCGGCCTCCAGGTGCTCACCGCCAGCAAGCGCTCCGCCGCGGCGCCACACAAGCACACCCGCGCCGAGCGGGTCCGGCTGGCCGTGGAGGAGCTCGGCCCTACCTACATCAAGCTGGGTCAGCTTCTTTCCACACGGTCCGATCTCATCCAGCCCATCTATATCGAAGAACTGGCAAAGCTCCAGGATGAGGTGCACCCGTTCTCCTTCGAAGAGGTCCGGGGCGTATTCCAATCCGAATTCCAGCGCCCCCCCGAGGAGATCTTCGAGATGTTCGTCCCCAAGCCCTTCGCCTCCGCCTCCATCGGCCAGGTGCACAAGGCCCGGACCCGGGAGGGGGAGATCGTCGCCGTCAAGGTACAGCGGCCGGGCATCAAGCAGCTGATCGAGGTCGACATCGAAATCATGCTCCACCTCGCCACGCTGATGGAGCGGAATATCGAGGAGTTCGCCTTCCACCGGCCCATCAAGATCGTCGAGGAGTTTGCCCGGAGCATCGAAAAGGAGATCGACTACACCATCGAAGCCGGCCACATCGAGCGCTTCGACCGCCAGTTCCTGGCGAACCCCAACGTCTATGTCCCCAAGGTCTTTCGGGAGATCACCACCGAGCGGATCCTCACCATGGAATTCGTCAAGGGCATCAAGGTCTCCAAGGTGACGGAACTGGCGGCGGCCGGGCTCGACAAGTGCCGGGTGGTCGACCTGGGGGCGGACCTCCTGCTCCAGCAGGTCTTCGACCACGGCTTTTTCCATGCCGATCCCCACCCCGGCAACATCCTGGTGCTGCCGGGCCACGTGATCTGCCTGCTCGACTTCGGGATGATGGGCACCATCGACCGGCAGGCCAAAAAGGCCTTCATCGACCTGATCTACGGCGCGGTGCGGCGGGACGAGTCCCGGACGGCCCAGATGCTGCTCCGGCTCACCAGCTGGGAGATGGAGCCGGATCTCCACATGCTCGAGCGGGATGTGGGGGATATCATCGGGCAGTACCTCTACCGGCCGCTGAAGGATATCAAGGTCAACCGCCTGCTCCAGGACCTTTTGGAGCTGACGGCGCGCCACCACCTCCGCATCCCGCCGGAGCTCTTCCTCATGCTGAAGGCATTCAGCACCGTGGAGGGCGTGGCCCGCTCCCTCAACCCGGACTTCGACATGGTCTCCCGCGCCGTGCCGTTCCTCAAGCGGGAAAAGGTCGAACGATTCCGGCCCGGGCGGATCACCGAGGAGGCCATGGCCGTGATCGCCGATCTGGTCAATTTTCTCCAGCAGTTCCCCAGGGAGGCCCTCGAGGTCGTCCGCCTGGTGAAGCGGCGGCGGCTCACGGTGCAGTTCGAGCACCACGGCCTCGAAAGCATGATCGAAACCCACGACCGGATCAGCAACAAGCTCTCCTTCGCCATCATCACCGCCGCGCTGATCATCGGATCATCCATCATCGTCATCGCCCGGATCCCGCCGCTCTTCTACGGAATCTCCCTCATCGGCATCATCGTCTTCATCGCCGCCGCCGTCCCCGGCCTCTGGCTCATCTTCGCCATCCTGCGCAAGAAACATCTCTAGAGCCTACCGGTAGAGGGCGTAGTCGATGCCGTATTTCTTCGCCTTGTAGGCCACCTTCCGCACGGTGGTCTTGAGCAGCTCCGCCGACTGGGTGACGTTGCCCCGGGTATTCTTGAAGGCGTCGACGATCATTTCGCGCTCGAGGCTGGCCACGGCATCCTCGAGGGAGAGGTCCGGCAGGGTGTCCGATTCCTGGCCGGTCTGGAGTGTCGGGGGCAGGTGGTAGCTGTGGACCACCCCTTCATCACAGAGCAGCACGGCGCGCTCGATGCAGTTCTCCAGCTCCCGGACGTTTCCGGGCCAGTGGTAGGCCATGAGCATGTCGATGGCCGGGGTGGAGAAGCGGCGGATATCCTTGCCGTTCTCCGTGCTGTATTTCTCCAGGAAATGGTCCGACAGGAGCAGGATGTCGGTCTTGCGCTCCCGAAGCGGCGGCATATAGATCGGAAAGACGTTGAGCCGGTAATAGAGATCCCCCCGGAATGTCCCCTCCTCCACCGCCTGCTCCAGGTTTTTGTTGGTGGCGGCGATCACCCGAACATCGGACTTGATGGTCTTGTGGCCGCCGATCCGCTCGAACTCCTTCTCCTGAAGGACCCGCAGGAGGTTGACCTGGACGTCCGGCGTAATCGAACCGATCTCGTCGAGGAAAATAGAGCCTTTGTGGGCAAGCTCGAATTTTCCGTGCTTCTGGCGAATGGCGCCGGTGAAGGCCCCTTTTTCATGTCCGAAAAGCTCGCTCTCGATCAGGTTGGCCGGAAGGGCGGCGCAGTTCATCTTGACGAAGGGGCTCTTGGCCCGACGGCTGCTGTAATGGATGGAGTTTGCCACCAGCTCCTTCCCGGTGCCGCTCTCCCCGCGGATGAGCACCGTGGCGTTGCTCTTGGAAACCTGGGAGATCATCTGGAAAACCTCCCGCATCTTGTTGCTGTTGCCGATGATGTTGTTGATGCGGTATTTGTTTTCGAGCTCGCCCTTGAGGCGGCGGTTCTCCTCGCGCAGCTGCTCCTTCTCCAGGTGGATCTTCTCCAGGTTGATCACATGCTGGGCGATCATCATGGCCACGACGCTCAACAGCTCGGTACCGCTGTTGAGGGAATATTCGGGATCATAGGGCCGGTCCACGCTGAGGGCCCCGATCACCTGGTTGCCCTTGGAGATGGGCACGCAGAAATAGGAAAATTCCTCCTTGGCCCCCCGGGAGTCGGTGCGGTCCAGAAAGAGCGGCTCCTCGCTGATCTTGGGAATGGCCACGGGCTTGCCGCTTTCGATCACGCGACCGATAATCCCCTCGCCCAGCTTGTATTTTCCGCGGGCGATGGCGATCCGGGAGAGTCCGTGGGCCACTTCGATGCTGATCTCGTTCCGGAGCGGGTTGAGGATGGTGACCGTCCCCCGCATCATGTCCATGGCGCCGGAGAGGATTCCCAGGACCTTGTAGAGGGATTTTCTCAGGTCCAAGTGTTCATTGAGGCTCTTGCTGATTTCGTAGAGCAGGGTAACTTCTTCGATCTTCTTCATCATAATATACCGACTTATCCCATTTCAATGCGCGTGTTCATTTTTTGACAATCGGGCTGCCCGGCGGATATCGCCATCGCGCGCGCCGGGCCTGCCCCCTTGGCAGCTTTTGCACGCCGCATATATTAGTACAGCAAAACAATTTTGCAATAAATAATTACAAATTTGAAGGATCTTCGACATAAAACGTGCCGACTTTACGATAAATAGCGCCGCAGACGCCGCATCATTACCTTTTTGATGGCAGAAATTTCCTTAAAATGCTATTCATTATCTTTTTTTAATTCACTCCTCCCGTCCGCACGGCGCATCGCCGCAGGGAGATGCTTCCGGAACGGAAGGGTGCGGGCGGCGGGCGAAAGGCAGGCTGGTCACCACGGCCGTGGTGGTGGATGCTAAACCGCACTCAAAAAAGGATGCATGGATGGACTCCCAACGCACAGAAGTCAACAGGAACAAGATCGAAGTCGGCATTATCGGCGGACGATTTGATAAGGTCTCGACGATCCTCGAAGAATTTGAACCCGGAGACCGGCGATTCATTCACGCCTACGAAAAGATCGGCGTCGCGCCCCGCAAGGTGTGCGACATCGGCGAACGGGAAGTGACCGTCAAGGTCCCTGCCCGGCTCCATCCCACCGTCCTCGACATGAACTGCTTCAACCTCAACCGGCCGGGCGGCGGCGGCATCGGCATCAGCATCGCCATCTATTTCCACGCCCGGGTCAAGGCAATCCAGGCGCCGGAAATCCGCACCACGGGAGAACGGTCCCTCATCGTTCGGCATTTTGCCCACATCTTCAAGGCGCTTTTAGGATACGAAGGCGGATTCGAGATCGAGCTTTACGACCACAAGCGGAGGCATGTCGGCCTCGGATCATCCATCGGCTCCATGTGCTCGGTCTGCATCGGCATGAACGAGGTCCTGGGCCGGCCGTTTGCGGGGTGGGAGCTCCGCCGGATCATGGGCTACCACTCCTGCGAGGAAAGCCCCATGAGCGAGGGCTGCCTCCTGCCCGCCTTCGAGACCGGCATCGGCGCCATGGTCGGGATCAACGGCGGCTGGGTCGTCGCCAGCGACGACCTCGTCATGGTCCACCGGGTCGATCTGCCCAACACCAAGGTCATCGTATTCATCCCCGAGGTCAAGAGCCTGGAGGACGAGTTCATGGGCAAGGAGACCTCCGCCGAATCGGAGGTTGAGCTGCTGCTCCGGCGGGCCAGGAGCCTGGATGCCATGCAGGCCGGGGCCAAGGCCCAGATCGTCCTGTTCGACATGCTGCCGGCCATGATCATGGGCAACCTGAAAAAGATGGGTGACGCCCTCTTCGATCTCTCCTACCTGGGCTCCAAACGGGCCGAATGCGAACAGCACGGCGCCTTTGGCACGCCGATCTACCAATACATCAACGCCTTCCGCGGCATGGGCGTCGAAATCGCCGGCATGAGCTCCGTCGGGCCGACCATCTTCGCCCTGACCCAGAATCCGGAGGTCTACGACCGGGCCATGGCCTACCTCGATTCCCTCAATATCGCCAAAACCCGGATCATCGAAACCGAGGTGGACAACACTGGCGGCACCGTGACTGAAAACGGCGTGGAGCGTTCGTTCATCAACGACAACTGGCTAAAGGGATAAGCCGGCCATGACGAACGCCATCCAAGCCAAAATCTGCGGGACGACCTGCCCCGAAGACGCCGCAATGGCCGCCGAGGCCGGCGCCGACTTCTTCGGCGTGGTCGTCGAGGTCGATTTTTCTCCCAGGTCCCTGTCGGTGGATCAGGCCAGGCCGCTTTTCGCATCGCCGCCCATTCCCGCCGTCGCGCTTGCTTTCCGCATGCCGGAATCCCGGGTCGAGACGCTCATCCGGGAATTGGCGCCCTATGCGGTCCAGTTTCTCGACCCGGTGGAAATCGAGATGATGAAGCGCCTGAAAGCCGCCCATCCAGGGGTCGAGCTGTGGCAGTCGATCCACCTGCCCCAGGCCGGGGAAGCCCCGGACATCGCTCCATTCAGGGTGACGGCCGAAAACTATGTCGCGGCCGGCGTCGACGCCCTGCTCTTCGACACGGTGGCCGTCATGGCGGGAAAGACCCGCTTCGGCGGGACGGGCCGGACCTCCGACTGGCGGCTGGTCCGCCAGCTGATCGACGCGCTGGAAAGCCCCGTCCCCGTCTGGCTGGCCGGGGGCATCCATCCCGGAAACGCGGCCGATGCCATCAATGCCGTGGCCCCCGACGGCATCGACCTCTGCTCGGGCGTGGAGGCCCGCACGGGCCGAAAGGATCCGGCAAAGATCGCCGCCCTCATGGCGGCCATCCGGAAGACATCAAGGAATCCCCAACCATCAGGAGAGCGATGATATGAAGGCAGCGGTAGTTCATGGAAAAGGCGACATCCGCATCGAGGCGTATGAGACGCCGGCGGCGGGCGACGGCGAGGTGATTGTCAAAACGACGGTGTCGGGGATCTGCGCCACCGACATCAAGACCCTGCTGGGCCAGGGGCTGCCGAAGGAGCTCCCGACGATCCTGGGCCACGAGGTCGTCGGGGAGATCGCCGAGCTCGGCAGCGGCGTCGACGGCTACCGGATCGGCGATCGGGTCGCCGTCTACCCCATCGCGGTCTGCGGAGACTGCT
>CAJXSB010000045.1 GCA_913060435.1 uncultured Desulfococcus sp. | reverse complement strand
AAACCTCACGGCAAGCCCTTCGGGTGTTGCGTCCGGATCGGGGACGTCAATCTCCTCGAACAGCATGGATGCCTTCAAAGACGCGATGCTCTCCTGAAGCCGGGCCTCGGAAAACGGCGCTCCTTCGGAAAGGCGGATTATCGTCGCGGCGATGGATTTCCATCGCGCCGCATCCCCTCGTCCGGGGGCGATGTCGATGACAAGCTCGGAGACGACCGGGGCGCGCTCGCCCTCGAGGTCGGCGCAACGGGCGTCCCCGGGGGCAACGGCGGCCGCCGTCAGAACGATCAGCAGTACGGCACAGAGATGGTTGCTTCTCAGCAGCGTCATGGTCCTCTTCTCTCGCCGGTCCCTATGCAATGGACCCGGCGGCTAGCGGAATTCCATCCGGAAGGTCAGCGCACCGCCGAAGTTGCCGGCGGTATCCTGGAATGCGCTCACCACCAGCTGCTCCAGGATCTTGTACTCCGAAATGACCTTCTGGATGGTCTCGCCCTTCTTGATTTCAGCGTCATATTTGACCGTGATCCGCCGGGAAAGCTCTTTCCCCAGGGTCACCCGGACATCGTCCGCAGCGCCACCGTCTGCGCCCTCGCCGAACTCCATCTCCACGATGTCCAGCCCGGTGGCGCCCTTGACGCCGGATGCCACGGAATCCGCCAGGATACTGCCCAGAAGCTGCCGGGCGGAGAGGCCCGAGCCGCCGTCGTCCTGCCGCATCTCCTTCAGGGTCTTCCCGAAGACCAGCAGGGAAAGGATGTCCGCGTGCTCTTCGGCCGGGGTCGATGTCAGCTTGAAGTCGAGATTGTCGGGCGTCCCGCTGACCTGGAGGGAGATGATCCAGTCCCGTACCGTCGCCTCGCCCTTGATATCGATGGTGGGTTCGGTCCGGTAGGGATTGAGAAAATCGACCACCCCCTTCTGGATCTCGAAAACCCGCTTCTGGTACGTGATCTCCCCCTCGTCCACGGCCGCACGGCCGCTCACCACCGGGCGCGCCGCCGTCCCCAGGATGCGGAGATCGGGGCTTAAGCTCATCTCGGCCAGGTTGTTCTCCACCAGAAAAGGCTCCCGATGCCGGATGACGATGTTGAGCGCCATCCGGTCCAGGAAATCCGGCGGGCCGGCGGGCGCCTGGGGCGCCACCTCACGGGTTTTCGTGGTGACCCCCTGGAGGAGGTTGAGCGCTACGTCCCGGTAATATAGCCCCTCCAGCAGCGTAATCTCTCCATTCAGCGTCGACGCCGCCGCAGTGCCGTTCAGGCGAAGCCGGCTGTCCGCCAGAAGGCTCAGGGTGTCGGGCACCTCGATGGGCAGCTGCCGGGCGGTAAACTCAAGGGCCATCTGATCCGGCCGGAAACCGTCCAGGCCGATCCGGCCGTCCAGGGTGAACCGCCCGTCGTCGATGCGGCCGTCGATCCCCTCCAGCACCAGGGTCCCGGGCGATACGGTAATCCGGCCCGTCACCTCCCGGAGGCGCTGCTCCAGTCCCGGCAGGTCCATTCCCAGGCGCTCCAGAACGATGTCCGCCCGGATCTCGGGTTGCGACAGGGTGCCGGCGATCCTGCCGTCAATACGGATGGTGCCGTCGGCATCGGGGTCCTCCTCCAGGAAGGGATCGAGCACCGCCAGGGGAATGCGGCCGTCGACCGCCATGGCGATCTTTCCGGCCAGGCTTCCCCGCCCCCCGACGCGGAGCCGTCCCTCCCGGAGCAGACGGATCTCTGTATCATCGAGGGTCCAGGCGCCGCTTTCAAGCCGGGCCCGAAGTCTCGGAGCCGCCAGGATTTCGCCCTCCCGGGCCCGGAGCGTCAATCCATTCAGGTCCACTGCAGCCCGGATCTGCGTCGCAGCGCCGGCCGTCCCCCTGGCCGTGACGGTGCCGGTGACGCTCCCCCCGAGGTCGTTCAGCCCCGCGATCTGCAGATAGGGATCGAGTTCGGTTCCGTCAAAGCCCACCGAAGCCCGGAAGTCCCTCCGGTCGAGGTGGTAGGCCGCATCCAGGTCAAACCCCGGCTGCCCCCAGAGCCGGGCCTGCCGGTCCTTGAGGGACAGCCGCACCTGGAGATCCGCCAGCGGCTTCCCGTTGATCCGAAGCCCCGTCAAGGCGATGCGCCCATCGGCCCGGGGATCGTCGAAGGTACCGGAACCGCTGACATCGAGGGCCACCTTGCCGCTGACCTGATCCGCTCCGCCGACAGCGCGGACGCTCCCGAGGGAGACCCCCTGGCTGGAGAGGCGAAGATCGTAGGCCGACCGGGCCAGATCGATGCGCCCCGTCCCGTCAATGGTCTCTCCGGGGACAACGGCCGCCTGAAGCCGGTCCAACGTGATGCTCTCTCCCGCCATCCCGGCGTCCACAGAAATGCTGTCCAGGGGCTGCCCGCCGATGTCGAGCCGCTGGCCCCGGAGGCGCAGCGTTCCCTGGGGGCGGGTGGCGGTACCGCCGATTCGGCCCTCGATGGACAGATCGCCGGCCATGCCGTCGATGAAATCCTCCAGGAAGAGCCGCTCGCCCGAAATGCGGACGTCGAGGGTCGGGTCCTGGATCAGGGCGCCGCTGCCGGGCTTCATGATGTCGGCTGCGGCGGTGGCGTGCAGCGCCGATCTGCCGTTTCGGATATCGAGGGGGGAAAGTTGAATGCGGCCCTCCGTCATCTGGATGCGCGCATCCACATTGCCGATCCGAGCACCGCTGAAGGCAAGCCCCCGGCCGTCCAGGCGCAGGTCCGCCGCCGGATTTCTGAGCCGCCCCTGGAGCCCGCCGGCGAGGGTCAGCTCACCCTCGCCACCGGCCAGAAAATCCCCGGGAAATAGGCGGCCCTCCAGGATCTTCAGATCGAATGCAGGGTCTTCCAGCGGCGTCATCGCCCCGTCGAGCAGCGTCGCCGTTCCCGCCACGGACAACGCGGATCGTTTGTTGCGGAGGGCCAGGCGGCCGATCTCGACCCGACCGCCGGAAAAGGCGGCCTGGAGGGCCACGTCGCCGATGGCGGCATCGCCGATGGCCAGGCCTTTTCCCGCGGCCTCTGCCTGGATCTCCGGCGACCGCGCCGGCCCCTGAACCGCCACGGTGCCGTCAATCCGTCCCCGAGCCGCGGCCCCCGGGAGAAAATCGGCCGGCGCTACGCTCTCGAGACTCAGGGCCACCTCGACAGGGAGCTCCTCCCGGAGGGTCGGCGGCTTTCCCGGGCGGTGGGCCAAGAGATCGATGCCGCCCCGAAGGCTGATGCGGGAGTCCTGGTTCACGAGGCGCAGGGTCTCAATATCGACGACGCCGGCATCGTCCAGTTCGGCCGCCAGGTGGAGATCCCCCAGGACGACATTCGGCAGGGCCAATCCCTCTCCGGATGCCGAAAGGGTTCCCGTGGGTTGGGACAAGCTGCCGCCGACAGCGGCATTGACGGTCATCGCGCCGCGGCCGTCGGCGATCCCGGCGGCCGCCAGCAGGGCCGACAGGTCCGGAGAGGCGAGGGCGGCGTTCCCCTCCAGCTCACCGTTGGTGAAGCGGTACCGACCATCGCTTGTGAGCCGAAGGCCGACGACATCGACCGAGAGCCGGTCAAGAAGCGCCTCCTCCCCGTCGATGCCGGCCTCGACCTCCGCAGCCACATCGGCCGGGCGCTGCATGCCCGGTGCCGCAATCCCCTGCCCGTTGATATCCACCCGGCACCGGGCCGCCATGTCGCCCGGGGCCACGCCCGTCCCCTCCAGGCGTATTTTGGCGTCCAGCCTTCCCCGGTATCCAGCGTCCCGGGGGAAGGCATTTTCCAGCAGTAGCCCTTGGTGGCGGAGGTTCAGCCGGTAGGAGAGGCGGCTCAGGTCCGGTTCGGGCGACAGGAGCCCCTCGGGAAAGGCAGCCTTCAAATCGATCTTCCCATCAGCGGCAAGGGTGCCAAGGGCGGAAGCTGCTTGAAGCGGATCAATCCGGACCGAACGGTCCGCCAGGGTGAGCGCAAGGCGGATGCGGTCGACGGCCACACCGCCAAGACGCCCGCCATGGTATGCAAGGCCCACGGAAGCCTCCGGGTCGGAGAGCGGCCCCCTGGCCGTGGCATGGAGCGTGGCGCGGCCGCTCATCTCCGGCGCGAGCTGGAGGATGTGCTTCAGCTCGTCCAGGGAAAGCTCCGCATCGAGGATGAGGTCGAGGATCGGATTGGCGCCCGGGCCCGCGACAGTGCCGTTGAGGTCAATCCGGGTGCCGCCGGCGGCGAGCTCCAGCACCACCGGCGCCGGCCGATCGGCATCGAGGGTTGCATCGGCATAGAGGCGGTCGACGGGCCCGGTAAAGACCGGGCTTTCGACAACGCCGGAGCCGATCTCGAGCTGCAGGCGTCCGGAAGGCGCCGAAAGCCGAAACGCCGCCACGTCGACGGTGATGTCCGCCAGGGTGAGGGCAAGGCCGGCCCGGGAATCCCGGCAGGAGAAACGGCCGCCCTGCAGGGTGAGCGCCTCGACCGCGACGTCGAACGGCAGCCCCCCGGACGATGCCTCCGGCTCGGGCGCCGGTGCTTCGGGGGCCGGCTCGGAGAAGGCCTGCATCAGGTTGAGCCGGCCGTCCTCCCCGGCGGCCAGCGCGGCCCAGGGGGCTTCGATGCGGCCGTTCTCGAGGGCGATCCGGCCCTTCAGAAGCGAGGTCCAGGCGAGGTCGATGTGGAGGCGCTCCCACCCGGCAAGCCGCTCCCGGGAGGGCCCCTCCACCAGGAAATCGTCGATGTCGAAGCGTCCTGAGAACAGGGAGAAGTCGAGGCGGCGCCATGTCACGCGGCCCGGGATGCTCCGGTCGATCTGCCGCTGGATTTTTTCCTGGGCCTGGGGGGTCTTGAGGTACGAGACCACGCCCACGAAAAGCAGCAGCAGAAGCCCCGCCACCGTCCCCATGGAAATGAATGAAAGTTTCAGCCATCTGGCCATATCACCTTCTCGTATGCCGAACGCCGGAGGCCGTCCGGCGGCAGTTGTTCTCCTCCAAGCCTCGCATCATGGGCGTCAAATCTACACCAAAGGCCCGGCGGGAATCAAATTTTTCTTTGATCATTCAATCGCCACCCGGTATATTCAATATTGTCGACCGCGCCCGAGGCCGACCCGCAGGAGCTTTCCATGCGGGCGCAGAACCGAAAGGCCATGCGGGCGCAGAACCGAAAGGACGAGGATCACCATGATACGGATCTTATTCTGGATCGTTTTGGCATGCCACCTCCTGCCGCTCTCGGCCGGGCTCTGCGCCCGGGCACCGGTGAGCGAGGCCACCGAGCAATGCCTGGCGTGCCACAGCTCCCTTCATCCCGGCATCGTGGAGGAGTGGCAGCAGAGCCGCCACGCCCGGACCGCGCCCCGGGACGCCCTCAAGGCGAAGCCCATCGCCCGGCGGATTTCTGAAACCGAAATCCCCGACCGGCTCAAATACGTCTCCGTGGGATGCGCGGAATGCCATACCCTCCGGGTCCGGGAACACGCCGACGCCTTCCTCCACAACGAGGTGGAGATCCACGTCGTGGTGAGCCCGGAGGACTGCGCCGTCTGCCACGTCACCGAAGCGGACGAATATGCCCAAAACATCATGTCCCACGCCCGGGGGAACCTGGTGAACAACCCTGTATATCAGGACCTCCAGCGGACGATCATCGGCACCCCCGTCCGGACCGGCAGCGGCATCGCCTACGAGCCGGCGGATGCTGCGACAAGGGCCGAGGCCTGCGAATACTGCCACGGCACCCGACTCGTCCACAAGGGGATGGCGACCCGCAGCACCATCCTGGGCGACATGGCGTTTCCACGGATCGAGGGCTGGCCCAACCAGGGGGTGGGCCGGATCAACCTCGACGGCAGCCGCGGCTCCTGCGCCGCCTGCCACACCCGCCACGCCTTTTCCATCGAGATGGCCCGGAAGCCCTACACCTGCCGGGAATGCCATGTCGGCCCGGATGTCCCGGCCTACAAGGTGTATACCTCGAGCAAGCACGGCAACATCTTTTCGTCCGCCGGCGCCGGCTGGAATTTCGACGCCGTCCCCTGGACCGTCGGCAAAGACTTCACCGCCCCCACCTGCGGCGCCTGCCACATGAGCCTGCTGGTCAACACGGACGGTGAGACCATCGTCGAAAGAAGCCACAAGATGAACGACCGCCTCGCCTGGCGGATCTTCGGGCTGCCCTTTTCCCACCCCCACCCCAGGCAGCCGGACACCACCATTATCCGGAACCGGGACGGCCTGCCGCTGCCGACGGACTTCGACGGCGGCATGGCGGCCGAATTCCTGATCGGGCCGGCCGAACAGGAGGCCCGGACGCGGACCCTGCAGGCCGTCTGCATCGGTTGCCACAGCAGGTCCTGGGTGGAAGGCCACTGGCGGCGGTTCGAAAACACCCTCGAGACCACGGACCGGGACATCCTGACGGCAACCCGGATCATGGAGGAAATCTGGTCGCGGGGCTATGCCCGGGGGATCGCCCAGCAGGAGAGCCCCTTTGACGAGGCGATCGAAAGGACCTGGTGCGACACCTGGCTCTTCTACGCCAACACCGTCCGGTTCGCTTCGGCCATGGGCGGCGGCGGAGACTACGGCGTCTTTGCCGACGGGCGCTACCAGCTCTCCCGCCGCATCCGGGAGATGTCGGAATGGCTGGACCTCCGAAAAAAGCTCTTCCCTCCGCCCTCTGAACCCATCACCCGGGACGGCCGAGCCCCGCTGCACCCGGGAAGCGACCTGAGCATGGTCGTCCGGACGCCGCCCGCAGGGCGTCATTCCCCCTGAGCCATTTGTTTGAGACGGGTCAGGACCTCCCATGAAAACCCCTCGGTCCTGCAGGGGAAAACGGCGTTGTTGGTGAAGATGGGATCCGCAGCGATGTCGTAGCGGGACGCGGCCACCGCCGCCGCCCACATGGGGGTGTGGGGAATGGGGGTGTAGTGGGCGATCACCGGTGTAATGCCGCTTTGCCGGACGGTCCGGATCGACTGCTCGACATCCGAGATCCGCTGTCCGGGGAGCCCCGCCAGGAGGTAGGCCCCCAGCTGGTGCGGTGAAAAGCCGGCGCGGCGGAGGCACGTTACCGCCGCCAGGAACTGCTGCGCGTCGACCTTTCGGTCGAGGGCCGAACGATCGTCAAAAGCCGTGGTCTCGAGCCCGAGGCGGATGGTTTCAAACCCGGACCGGCGCATGAGCGTTGCCAGGGGGTCATCGATCTCCCGGATGTGGACGGCGTTGGGCGTGTGGAAGCGGACGTTCAGCCCCATTTCGATCACCGCCGACAGGATGGGGATGATGTGGCGTTCCGGCCGGATGAGCAGCGCGTCGTCGTAGAAGACAAAATCATTGATACCATAGGCTTCATGCCAGAAGCGGATCTCCGCAGCCACCGCCTCCGGCCGCCGCACCTGCCGCTTCGGCGCCAGGTATCGGGAGGCGCAGTAGGCGCAGGAGAACGGGCACCCCGTGGAGGTCAGGAGCGGGGCGTAGCCCACTTCGCGCTGGAGGTCCAGGGCCGGATAAGGGAAGGCGTCAAGGTCCTCCGGGTCGAACCGCCAGGCAGGCCCGTATCCCGTCATCGCCGCGATACGCGCCATGACCGGCCGGAGGCCTTCGCCGGCGACGACCTCGTCCGCGCCGGCATGCTGCCGGGCGTGGGCCGTACAGAGGGTCGCGTAAACGCCGCCGAGGAGCACCGGGACACCCGGAAACGCCCGGCGCAGCATCCGGATCGTCTCCTGGACGCCGGGATACCAGTAGGTCATCAGGGAGGTGACCAGAATCAGGTCGGGCCGCGGGGCGGCGGCAAGATCCGCCGCAAGCCATTCGGGCTCGATGCCGTAGCGGCTGAACCGCCGGGGAACGTCATCCAGGCCGGCCGGTTTGGGGATCCGGACCTTGTGGTAGGGGCCGCGGCCGTGCCGTGCCCTGGGGTCCTGAAACGGCGCCCGGGGATGGTGACGGTCGAGGCAGTCGATATAGTCAACCCCCATCCCGTGATCCCGCAGGGCGGCGGCCAGCAGCAGCAGCCCCAGGGGCTTGGCCCAGTAGTCATAGGCCGCAAAGTCATGGATCCAGGGATTGACCAGGAGGATGTGGGGTGCGCGGGCGTTCACCGGAAGCGCCGGGGCGTCAGCCCTCCTCGGGATCGGGCGCCAGGTCCGGGAAATACTGCATGGAGATCTTCTTGAGCTCCCTGCGGCTGAAAAGCAGGGCGTAGTCCGCTTCCCCCGTCTCCTCGGACATCCGCCGGGCGATCTCACGGCAGGCCGCTTCATCGGCGGCATGGACCATGGTATAGAGGTTGTAGGGCCAGTCGTCGCTGGGGGTCCGCCGGTAGCAGTGGCTCACCGCCGGGAACGCGGCCATCCGGGCCCCGACGGCGTCGATCCTCGATTCGGCCACCTTCCATGCCACCATGGCGTTGGCGCGGAACCCGGATTTCTGATGCCGTAGGGTGGCGCCGAACCGGCGGATGACGCCGCGGCGGTCCAGATCCCTCAAGGTGTTGAGTACGACCGCCTCGGTCACGCCCAGCCGCTCGGCAATAGCGAGGTAAGGGCGCGCCACGATCGGCATATCCCCCTGAATCGAGGCGATGATCTGCTTTTCCAGTTCTGTCAGCTTCGGATCGACCATGGTAGGGCGTTATAAAGGGTTCACTGGCAAAAGGCAAGTTTTTTGTGGCCGGGGGCTTTCTGAGGATTTCCTGAAGCATAATAATATGATATCCAGTCGACATGATATGCAGAGGAAAACCGAACGGCGCCCGGAACCGGGAGCCCCAGCAAGCCAACGGACGCGTCCGATGTTAGTCGAGCTCCAGGGACAGATCGAGCGAATCACCTACAGCAATGAAGCAGACGGCTTCACCATCGCCCGGGTCAAGGTCCGGGGGCAGCGGGACCTGGTCACGGTGGTCGGCAACCTCGCGGCCCCCATGCCGGGCGGCATCCTCCGCATGACCGGGGAATGGATCCAGCACCCGAAATACGGTGAGCAGTTCAAGATCGCCTCCTGCCATGTCACGGTGCCCGCCACGATCCACGGCATCAAGAAATACCTGGGCTCCGGCATGATCCGCGGCGTGGGGCCCGTCATCGCCGAACGGATCGTCGACACCTTCGGCGAGAAGTCCCTCGACATCATCGAGGAGAATATCGGGGACCTGGCCAAGGTCGAAGGGATCGGCAAGAAGCGCATCGCCATGATCCAAAAGGCATGGGAGGAGCAGAAGGAGATCCGTCAGGTCATGCTCTTTCTCCAGTCCCACGGGGTCAGCGCCGCCTATGCCACCAAAATCTTCAAGTTCTACGGCGACCGCGCGATCCCCGTGGTCCAGGAGAATCCATACCGCCTCGCCATGGACATCTTCGGCATCGGCTTCGTCTCCGCGGACCGGATCGCCGAAAACCTGGGCTTTGGCAAGGATTCGCCGGTGCGGGCCGAGGCGGGCATCATCTATGTTCTGAACCAGCTGGCAGACGAGGGGCATGTCTACTACCCCTACGAGCCGCTGATGGAGAAATGCCGCGAGGTGCTGGGGGTGGATCGCGGGGTCCTGGTCGACGCCTTCGCACGGATCGAATCCGACCGCCAGATCCGCATCGAGGACCTCAACGAGGCACCCGAGGCGTTCGAGGCCAACAACAAGGCGGTCTATCTGTCGACATTTTACGCCTGCGAAACCGGCGTCGCCAACCGCCTCCGGATCCTCCTGACCGCCCCCAAAACCCTTCGCGCCATCGACTCCGCCAAGGCCCTCGCGTGGGTGGAGCAGCGGCTCGCCATCCAGCTGGCCCCGGAGCAGCGGGAAGCCGTCCAATCGGCCATCGACAGCAAGGTCATGGTCATAACGGGCGGGCCGGGCACCGGCAAGACCACCATCGTCAATGCCATCCTCAAGATCTTTGCCAAAGCCGACGCCCGCATTCTGCTCGCTGCGCCCACCGGCAGGGCGGCCAAGCGAATGTCCGAAACGACGGGCCACCCTGCCCAGACGATCCACCGGCTGCTCAAGTTCAGCCCGGCCAAGGGCGCGTTCGAAATGAACTTCGAGAACCCCCTGGCCTGCGACGTCCTGATCATCGACGAGGCATCGATGATCGACACGGTCCTCATGCACCATCTGCTCAAGGCCGTGCCGGCGGTAGCCACCCTGATCCTGGTGGGGGACGTCAACCAGCTCCCCTCGGTGGGGCCGGGAAACGTATTGGGAGACATCATCGCCTCCGGGGCGGTTTCCGTGATCACCCTGAAGGAGATATTCCGCCAGGCCAGCCAGAGCGACATCATCGTGAACGCCCACCGGATCAACCGCGGGGAGATGCCCCGATTCAACCCTGCCGCCCCGAAAACCGACTTCTATTTCATCCAGAAGGAGGCGCCCGAAGCGGTGCTGGAAATCATCCTGAAACTGGTCCGGGAGCGGATTCCGCGGCGGTTCGGATTCGATCCCGTCGACGACATCCAGGTGCTGACCCCCATGCACCGCGGCATCGTGGGCGCCGGCAGCCTCAACACCGCGCTGCAGGAGGCCCTCAACCCCGGCGAGGGGGGTGTCCAGCGTGGCCAGCGGATCTTTCGAACCGGCGACAAGGTGATGCAGGTCCGGAACGACTATGACAAGGAGGTCTTTAACGGGGATATCGGAAGGATCTCCCGGATCACCCCGGAAGACCAGCAGCTCCTCATCCGCTTCGACGGCCGGGAGGTCGTCTACGACTACGCGGACCTGGACGAGGTGGTCCTTGCCTATGCCGTCTCGGTGCACAAATCCCAGGGGTCGGAGTACCCGGTGGTGGTGATCCCGGTGCTCGTCCAGCACTACATCCTGCTGCAGCGCAACCTCATCTACACGGGGGTGACCCGGGGGCGGGACCTGGTGATCCTGGTAGGCACGAAAAAAGCGCTGGCCATGGGCATCCGAAACGACCGGACCCGGCGGCGCCATACCCGTCTCCGGCAGCGCCTGGGGGGATGACGGCGCCGGTCATTCCCCGGCGCCGCCGATGCGCCGCAGGGCTTACCGCCCCGCGGCCCGCCGAGCGTCCAGACGCGCCTCCAGCTTGGGGAAGAGGTGCAGGTCGGTGTGGGGCAGAAAGAGGGACGCCACATAGTGGTCCATATAAGAGGGCGTCTCCGAAAGCTCGAAATTGGTCATCTTACGCGTCACCTCGACCACATCCCGGCGGATCCGGTTGGTCAAAGCGCTCATCCGTGCCCCCATGAGCGAGGCGTTGCCGATGTAGGTGATCTTATCGGGGTCCATCTCGGGAAGCAGCCCGATGACCATGGCCCGCTCGAGGTCCACGTAGCTCCCGAAGCCTCCGGCCAGGTAGATCCGATCGAGATCCTGCATCCGGAGCCCCACCTCTTCCAGCAGGGTCTGGCATCCGCTGTAGATCGCCCCCTTGGCCCGGATCAGGTTCTCGATATCGATCTCCGTCAGGACCACATCCCGGTCGATCTGGGTCTCCGCCTGGCGCACCAGAACGTACTCCCAGACGCCGTCACGCTCCCGGATGCGGTCTGTCGGCAGCTCCCGCTCATATTTCCCGCTGTTGTTGATCACCCCGGCTTCGAAGAGGGCGGCCACGATGTTGATCAGACCCGAACCGCAGATCCCCTTGGGCCGAACGTTGCCGATGGTGAGGTTCATGGGCTCATAGGTGACCGGATCGATGGAGAAGTCCTCGATGGCGCCCTTGGCCGCCCGCATCCCGAACTCGATCCCGCCGCCCTCGAAGGCCGGTCCGGCCGAGCAGGCGGCGCAGGCCAGCCAGTCCCGGTTGCCCACCACGATTTCGGCATTGGTGCCGATATCCATGAAGAGCGTGAGCTCCTCGGTCCGATAGAGCCCCGAGCCCATGACCCCGGCCACGATGTCGCCGCCCACGTAGCTCGACACCTGGGGATAGACCAGGGCCGTCACATGGTCGGGGAGGTCGAGCCCCAGGTCGACGGCCTTGATGGCCGGGTAGATCGTTGCCGCCGGCACGTAGGGCGACCGCCGGAGGTAGCGGGGATTGACCTGGAGGAAGAGCTGGGTCATGGTGGTGTTCCCCGCCAGGGTGATGCTCGAGATGCCGTCGCGGTCGATCCCCGCCCGCTTGACGATCTTTCGGATAATCGCATTGATGGTTCCTGCGACCACATCGTGGAGACGTGCGAGGCCGTCGCCCTTTTCAGCAAAGATGATGCGGGAAATGACGTCTTCGCCGTAGCTGATCTGCCCGTTGAAATCGGCCTCCTCCGCCATCACCTCCCCCGAGACCAAATTGATGAGCTGGCAGTAGACCGTTGTAGTGCCGATGTCGACGGCCACGGCGTAATTCGCCTCCGTGGTGTCGCCCGGCTGGACATTGATAATGACGGTCTGGCCGTCCTCGCGGACCGGTCGGGCGAGGGTGGCGGTGACCCGGAAGCGGTCCTGCCGGAGGATGTCGGGCATTTTTCGGATCACGGGGAACTCGACCCCCAGCCGGTGCTCGCCCTTTTTCAGGGTCAGAAAGCTGACGAGCCGGGTGACATCGGGCAGGTGATCCTGGGCGTCCGGCTCCGGAAGCTCCAGGTAGATCTTCTCCATGGGCGGGATGAAAAGCCCCTGGTGCTTGAGGGACTCGAGATCGAAGGACTTGACCCGGGCCGTCTTCCGAGGGGTCGGGGGGATATTGAGGACGCTGGCGTCCACCGCCGATTCGACGGGGATCCGGATGGTGACGTCGCCCGTCACCAAAGCACGGCAGGCCAGCCGGTATCCCTTCTCGAGGTCTTCGGATTTGAGGCGCTCGGAGATGCCGCCCTCGACCTGACCGCTCTCCACGATCACCCGGCACTTCCCGCAGACGCCTTCGCCGCCGCAGGATGCATTGATATGGACGCCGGCCTCCATGGCTGCGCGGATCAGGTTCTCGCCATGCTTGACGGTCACCGTTCGATTCTGGGGTTGAAAGGTTACGTTATGATGGTCCATTCGCGGTTCCTCCTTCACCTGGGTCAGCAGCATTTCCGGATCGGCGCGGGCCGACGTCCGGGTTCCGGTCGTCGGCCATTGCAGTTCGAGCAGCGGGCGGATGTCCCAAAGGTATTACAGCGTGGGATAATGTAAACAAAAAACCGCAGGCTCCGGAAATGAAACCATCATTTCTCCAGCGTGTCAAACCGGCACGAAAGGAGCACCATGTCGTCCTCGAAGACGGTCTTGACTTTGTAGGGCAGCGTCTTGAACAGATTGATCATGCCCTTGTTGTTGGGCGACGTGTAGGCGAAGAGTCCGGCAAGACCGTTTTCCCGGGCGGCCTCCGCCAGCTTCCGCATGAGGATCCTGCCCATCCCCTTGCCCTGGTATTTTTTGTTCACCGTGAAGGCTACTTCGGCCATATTGTTCGACGGGTTCAACAGATACTCACCCATGCCGATGACCTTGCCGAAGCCGAACTCCCCCACCACCGCCACGATGGTCAGATCCTTGACGTAGTCCACCTCGAGCATCTCTTCGAGGTCGTCCCGCACGAAGCTGTGCTTCTCATGGAAAAACCGGGAGATGACGTCATCCGAATCGAGGTTATAGAAATGCTCCTGAATGCGCCGCTCGTCCACCGGCTTGGCCGGTCGGATGACGATCGTCTCGCCGCCCATCTCGCAGACCTCTTCGAGCTTCACCGGATAGACCCCGTGGATCGAGTCTTTCAGGGTGCGGTCCTCGCTCAGCAGCCCCTTCTGTTTGGCTTCGTGAAGCAGCTCCTCCCGAAAATCCGGGTGTGCGATGCTGATCATGGCCAGGGCCCTTTCCTGCAGGCTCTTGCCGAAGAGGTTGACGGCCCCGTACTCCGTCACCACGTACTGGACATCGCCCCGGGGCACCACGACGGCCGTGTCGCCCAGGCTCGGGACGATGCGGCTGGTCATCTCCGCACCCGAACCGAAGGTCGACGTCAGCATGATGATCGACTTGCCGCCCTCGGCCAGTGCGGATCCGCGGATGAAGTCGTTGATGCCGGTGACGCCGGTGAAATAGGTGCGCGGCAGGGCGTCGGCCGCCACCTGACCGGTCAGGTCCATGGACATGGCGACGTTCATGGAAACCATGCGGTGGTGCTGGGAGATGATCGTCGGGTCGTTGACATAGTCGGACGGCCGGAAGTCGACGGAGGGGTTGTCGTGGAGGAACTCGTAGAGGATTTCGCCGCCGATGGCGGCGCTGGCGACCATCTTGCCTTCATTATAGCCCTTGCGCCGGTTGGTGATGACGCCCCGGGAAAAGAGGTGCATCATGTCCTCGGTCAGGTACTGGGAATGAACCCCGAGGTCGTTTTTATCGGAGAGGGCCAGCATCGTCGCCTTGGAGGTGGCGCCGAGGCCGATCTGGATGGTGGAGCCGTCATCGATGAGCCGGGCGATCAAACGGCCGATGGTGTTCGCAGCCTCGATCTCCGGCAGCGGTTCGGTCGCCAGCAGGTCCTCTTCGTGCTCTACGATGACGTCCACATCATCCACGTGGATGAAGCTCTGGCCGAGGACCCTCGGCATCTTGGGGTTGACCTGTGCAATCACCAGATCGGCGGAAAGCACGGCCGCCAGGGTCACGTCCACGGACACCCCCAGGCTCATGGCGCCGAAATCATCGGGCGGCGTGACCTGGATCATGGCCACGTGAATCGGCATCTGACGGCTCCGGAAGAGCCGCGGAATGGCGGACAGGTTCATGGGGGTGATAAAGCGCTTGTTCTTGGCAAGACCGGTGACCTTTCCCGAACCGAGATAGAAGGAGCGTATGTTGATGGCCTGCTTTTTGGTCTTATCGGTGATCAGCCCGAGCGGCGTCCGCTCCAGGGAAAGCAGGCGGACGATCTCGAGGTCGGTATAGATCGAAGATACCTCGGCGAGCGTCCGGACCAGATACTGCGGTTCACCGCAGGATGAGCCGATGAACACCCGCTGTCCGGGCCGGATCATCTTGATGGCATCCTCGACGGGTATCGATTTTTCCACATAATCATCCGCCCAGTAGCTTGTCTTTGCCATAACCCCCTCCTTTTTATCTTCTTTTTTTCGAGTCCGCCGCAGAACATCCTTTATTCTGTCTATCCTATATCCCGGGCAATGGCAAGCGGAACCGTCGCTGCCGAAAACCCATCCTGCACGCCAAAAAAGATTTGGCAAAATCTCTTGCATTCTGCTAAAGAGACGGTGGTGTGAAAATCCAGGACCATCCCCAGAGAAGCGCCCGGCACAACGGCGGTCGGGTGCAGGCGGCAATGTGCCGCGACGGCAGCGGCATGGAATGGGCAAAGCGGCTGTTTCGGTGTTGCGCCAAAAAAATGACCGCAGGGGCTTTCGGGGATATCGGTATATAATGATATCGATACAAGTGGAATATACGAAAAAAGGAGCGAATTCTGGAAAAATCGCCGGCATCGCCTCTTAATTGCAGCCGGGAATTTCTCAAGCTGCATATTGACAAGGCCAGAGCAGTAAAATATAGTGAATATTTCAGATTTGCGATGACCATGCAGTCATTACAGCTCGAAATAGTTTGTGAATGACCGTTCAGAATATTAACCTGAAAATAATGGATGAAGCGAACGTTATTTTAGGAATGATGAACATTATTCTCGTTAAAAAAGGGGGGTGATATGCTTTTGGGGGCGGAAGCATATTGCCCCCTTTTTGTTGTGTGTCTTCTACTAAAACCGATTTGTTAGAACATCCAGAGGAGGTACAAACATTGGCTTTTGAATTTTTCAAAGAATCTTATTCCGGAGCTGTGAGGAGTGTTACGCTGGGGCAGGGTGACAAGGCTGTTACCGTCGGCGGCGAAACATGCTACCCGTTTTACCAGTTCGAAGGGGAAATGCCCAACAAACCGAAAATCGCCATGGAGGTTTGGGACATGAAACCGGATGACTGGGCCGAAGCCGCGATTAAGCCTTTCGAGGATGTCATTGACGACCCAGCCGCCTGGGCGAAAAAATGCGTGGAAACCTACGGCGCCGACATGATCGCTCTCCAGCTCAGAAGCACCGACCCCAACGACAAGGACGTCAGCCCGGCGGACGCCTCCGCCACGGTAAAGAAGGTTCTGGACGCCGTCGACGTTCCCCTGATTGTCTGGGGAACCGCCAGCCCGCAGAAGGATGAAGCGGTCCTCAAGCAAATCGCCGAAGACTGCCAGGGCAAGAACCTGATCATCGGCCCCGTAGAGGACAAGAACCACAAAGGCATCGGCGCCGCGGCCATGGGCTTCGGCCACACCGTTATCTCCTCTTCCCCCATCGACGTCAACATCGCCAAGCAGATCAACATCCTCCTCGAAAACCTGGGCATGCCCATGGACCGCGTGATCGTCGACCCGACCACCGGCGGCCTTGGATACGGCATGGAGTACAGCTATTCCGTCATGGAGCGGCTGAGAATGGCCGCCATGAACCAGGGCGACGACAAGCTGCAGTACCCGGTCGTCAACAACCTCGGCTTCGAGATCTGGAAATCCAAGGAAGCCAAGCTGAAAGCCGATGAAGCCCCCACCCTGGGCGATCCGGAGCGCCGCGGCATCCTGATGGAGGCCGTGGGTGCGGTCAGCTACCTGCTGGCGGGCTCCGACGTGCTGATCATGCGTCACCCCGAGTCCGTCCGCCTGGTCAAGGCCTTCATCGACCTCGGTATTGACGGCGGCTCGGCCAAGGACGTCGCCCCCATCGACAAGAAGCTGCCGGCAGCGGAGATCGACCTCGCGGCCCTGGCGCCGGCGCCGGATCTGACCATCGAGGAAGAGAAAAAGGCAGCACCGGCCAAGAAAGCCGCCCCCAAGGCCGCCGAAGCACCCAAGGAAGCCCCCAAGGCAGCACCTGCAGCGGCAGCGCCCGCGGCGGCAGCCCCCGCCCCCGAGGCCAAACCGGCGCCGGCCGCCGCCGAAGCAGCCGCACCGGCTGTCGATCCGGCCGTTCAGGCCAAGATAGATGCCGAAGCCAAAGCCAAGGCGGAAGCGGAGGCCAAAGCCAAGGCGGAAGCCGAAGCAAAGGCCAAGGAAGAAGCCGAAGCCAAGGCAAAGGCCGAGGCAGAAGCCAAGGCCAAGGCGGACGCCGAGGCCAAAGCCAAGGCCGAGGAAGACGCCAGGAAGGCTGCGCTGGCCAAGCGCGAGGCCGAGGAGGACGCCATTCGCCAGACAAGGGCCAAAGAACGCGAAGAGCGGCTGAAGAAGCTGGCGGAGGAGCGCGCCCAGAAAGCCGCCGCAGCGGGTGAAATGACGCCTGCCGAGATCCAGAAGAGCGATCTCGACAAGCTGGTCGAAAAAATTCAATGGGTCAACGGAAGACTTTACTAAAAGCCATTCGTTTTTTTGATAACTGCATAAAATAGATGACGAGGAACATCAAAATGGCAGCAGTAAAAAAAGACGTAAAAGCAAAAGTAGCGAACCCGAAAGATGCGACCATTGACGCCGCAAGTCAGATGATGATCAAACGCGCCCAGGACCTGGGCATCGACACCTGCTTTGACCGGAACATTACGCTCAAGGCCTGTGCCATCGGCGCCCAGGGCACCTGCTGCAAGAACTGCAGCATGGGCCCCTGCCGCCTGCCCCTTCCCAAGGACTACGACGAAGCCAACGACACCCGGAAGGGCATCTGCGGCGCGACGGCCAACACCATCGCCGCCAGGAACTTCATCCGCATGGTCGCCGGCGGTGCAGCGGCCCACTCCGACCACGGGCGCAGCGTGGCGGAGGTCTTCCTTTCGGCGGCCCGCAAGGAGACGGACGCCTACCAGATCAAGGACACCAAGAAACTTCTGGAAATAGCGCCGTTCCTGGATGTCCCCACGACCATCGAGAAGGACGGCGAAGTTCTGGACCGGGACATCGACGAAATCGCGGTGGAATTCGGCGAGAAAGCCATGGAGGAATGGGGCAAAGCCGAAGGCGAGCTCAAGTATCTCAAGCGTGCGCCGGAGTCCCGCTATGAAATCTGGAAGAAACAGGGTGTGCTCCCCAGAAATATCGACCGGGAGATCGTCGAGATCATGCACCGGACCCACATGGGGGTGGACCAGGATTACAAGAACCTCATGAAGCAGGGCGTCCGTGCATCCATCGCCGATGGATGGGGCGGCTCGATGCTGGCCACCGACCTCCAGGACGTGCTCTTCGGCACCCCCTACCCCCTGGCATCCGAAGCCAATCTGGGCGTGCTCAAGGAAGACCACGTCAACATCGTCATCCACGGGCATGAGCCGGTCCTCTCCGAGATGATCGTAACCGTCGCCCAGAAGCCCGAGATGTTGGAATACGCCAAGTCCCAGGGTGCCAAGGGCATCCAGCTGTCGGGCATCTGCTGTACGGCCAACGAGATTCTGCAGCGCCACGGCGTGCCGCTCTGCGGGACATTCCTGCAGCAGGAGCTGGCCATCATCACCGGCGCCGTCGATGCCATGGTGGTGGACATCCAGTGCATCTTTCAGAATGTCGCCAACGTTGCCAACTGCTTCCATACCAAGCTGATCACCACCCACCCCATCGCCAAGATGGAGCAGGAAAACGCCATCCATATCGAATTTGACGAGCATCACCCCATCGAGGATGCGGAGAAAATCGTCAAGA
>CAJXSB010000044.1 GCA_913060435.1 uncultured Desulfococcus sp. | reverse complement strand
CGCCCAGGTCATCCAGGCGGTCAAGAAGGACATGGTCTTCTACCGGAGCTCCGGCGGCGGCGTCACCTTCAGCGGCGGCGAGCCCCTCACCCAGCCGGTCTTCCTGAAAGCCCTGGTGGACGGCTGCCGGCGGCTGGGGATTCACACCGCCGTCGAGACCTGCGGCTGCTTCAACTGGGCGGCGGCCGAAGAGGCCATGGCGATGCTCGACTATATCATCTTTGACCTCAAGCACATGGACGCGGGGCGCCACAAAGCCCTCACCGGCGCATCCAACAAACAGATCCTGGAGAACGCCAGAAGGGCCGCCGGCCTGGGCATCCCCATGCGGGTCCGGATTCCGGTCATCCCCTCCCTCAACGACTCCCCGGAGAACATCCAAACCACGGCCGAATTCGTCCGGGACCACCTGCCCGGCGCCGTCGGCATCGAACTGCTGCCCTACCACAAACTGGGCATGAGCAAATATGCGGCGCTGGGCCTGGAATACACCCTCGATCACATCACTCCTCCCGATGACGCCCGGATGGCATGGCTTCGCAGCCTGATCACCGCCGCAGGGGTGCCCTGCATCACCCCTGACGGCGACGCTGAATCCGAAGCCGATCCGCCCCGGCTGACGGTAGTCAGATAGGCAACAAGGGCGCTGCCGATGCTCGGCAGCGCCCTTGTTTACTCCCCCCGGTACAGACGCTCGAAAACATCCTGCAGCCGTCTTGTAACCATATGTTGAATGAATGTAACTGCATAAGGAATATCCCACCATGTTCCACATCCCTTTGATCTCCCCCGAAAGCCGGGAGATGATTCATGAAAAAAGCCTGCAGCTCCTGGAGAAGACGGGGGTGGCCTTCAACCACTCCCCCGCCCTGGAGCTCCTGAAACAGCACGGCGCCGCCATCGACGGCAGCATTGCGCGGATCCCGGCCGCCCTGGTCGAAAAATGCATAGGCACCTGCCCCGCCAGCTTCACCCTGGCGGCCCGAAACCGCGAAAAAGACGCCGTCTTCGGCGGGAGGGAGGATTTCCTGGTCCTGCCCAACCTCGGCCCGGTGTTCATCCAGGAGTCCGGGGGCGAAAAACGCCGCGGCACCATGGCCGACTACATCAACATCACCCGGCTGAGCCACGCCTCGCCGGTGGTGGACGTGGTGGGCTCCTGTCCCATCGACACGGCGGACATGGACGCCGATACGAAATTTCTCCACATGATCCATCAGTCCTGCAGGCTCTCGGACAAGCCGGTCATGTGCTGCACGGCAACGCCCGACGTCACGGACCGGCAGCTCTGCCTCATCGAAATGGCCTTCGGCCGGCCGGGAATCCTGAAGGAAAAGACGATCACCGGCACCAGCCTGAGTCCCCTAAGCCCCCTGGCCTACGCCGAGGACGCGGCCTACGCCGTCATGGCCTATGCCCGGTGCCGCCAGATGATCATCATCGCCGGCGCCCCCATGTCGGGTATCAGCGCGCCGGTCAGCATCGCCGGGACCGCCCTCATGATCAACACCGAATTCCTGGCCGGCATGGTCCTGGCCCAGTGCGCGGGCCCGGGAACGCCGGTGGTCTACGCCACTACCGCATCAGCGGGCAACCTGCAGAACGCCTCCTACGTCACCTCCGTGCCCGAGACGACCCTCCTCAACTGCTTCGCGGCCCAGATGGGCGGGTACTACAACGTCCCCACCCGGAGCGTCGGCGCGGCCACCGACGCCAAGACGACCGACATGCAGGCCGGCTACGAGGCCATGCAGACCCTCCTGATGGCCCGCCTGAGCGGCATCGACGCCGTCTACGAGACCCTGGGGACCCTCGATGCCCTGATGACGGTCTCCTACGAGAAATTCATGATCGACCAAGAGCTCATTTCCCGGGTGCGGCGGATCGCCGGCGGCGTGGACGCATCCATGGAACAGCTCTTCCACCAGGAGATCGAAGCGGTCGGCATCGGCGGGAACTTCCTGACCCTCCCGTCCACCTTCAGCGCGTGCCGCAGTCGATGGACCCCCACGGTCTCCGACTGGTGGCCCCACGCCAAGTGGGTGGAGGACGGCGCCCGGGACGTGGTTCAGAAGGCGGCTGTCCAATACCGGGAGATTCTCGATCAGGAACCCGAAAACTTCCTGGATCCGGGTATCGACAGGGAGATGCTCGATTTCATCCAAGGCGACTGAGAGGGAAGAACGATGCATTCTGCCTTACGTCAGCAAACCGTTCCGTATTTATTTCAGCCGCGTATAGGCCATAAAACAGGTTCGACGGCGCAATGATGGTACCGAGCCCAGCTTTGTGCCGCCGGATCGCCGCTCGATCCGGCGGTGCCCGCGCGCATCAATAGGCGCCGTATTCCGCCACGGCCCGGGTCATGGCGTAGATGTTGACGGGCGGTGAAAAGACCGGCGTGTCGCAACTGGGGGCCAGGATGAATCCCCCCTCGATCCGCTTGCCCTTTTCCAAAAGATTTTGGCAGGCATCGAAGACCTGCCCCGGCCGCCCTTTCTCCAGCAGCACCGTCTCGATATTGCCGAAGATGATGTCCTGGGGAAAAAGCTGCGCCGCCCTTTCGATCTCCACCTCCGCACCGAAGCTCAGGATGGCCGGGTGGGGCCATGGATCCGCCTCCGCCAGGACCGGCAGGTTCGGGTTCTGCTCTCCGCAGAGATGGATCGCAAACTGCCGGATGCCGATGGTCTTGAGGTGTTCGCCATACTTGATGTAATAGGGCATTGCGAAGGTTTCCATATGCTTTGGTGAGATCAGCTGGTTCGACTCGATGGGAGTCGTCATCCAGACCTGGAGGTTTTCCACGCCGAATGTTTCCACCCAGACGTCGAGGACCTGGAGCGTGTGACGGTAGGCGATCTCCATCATCCGCTCGCACAGCTCCGGCTTCTGGATCAGCCATGTCATGAACCGCGTCAGGCCGCACATGTCCGGCGCCATGCCGAAGGGCGAGCGCGCCATGAAAGGAACCGGGAGCCCGGCGGCCTGCTGCAGCCGCCCGAAAGCCAGCTGTCTGGGTATGTCGCCGGTCGTTTTCGGGTCGGGCAACGACAGCTTCGCCACATCGCCCTCATCGGCCACGGGGTGTCCAGCGGGTACGAAGTATTCGCCGTTTCGGGTGGGATAGGTCATGGTGCCGCCGAAGTCGAGACAGCCGAGAACGCTGAAGCTGCTGCACGGCAGGAATGGGTGCCATTGATACTGCTTGGCGGTCCAGCAGACGGCCTCGTGAAACGCCGCCGGATCGTGGAAGAGGTCCGCCACATCCTGGCCCGTATTCCGGATGGCAAAATCCTGGCCGAAGCACATGGCGCCGTTGGGCACCCGCCTGGGCTTTTGGTAGCTGAAGAGGGCGTCCATATCCGCCCTGGCCGATGCCAGGTCGGCTGATGAGAAAATCGGTTCTGACATGGAAGATTCCTTTTGCGGGTAGGGTTGGCGGGGGGTCGCGCCTAAATTGCCTGCTTTTTGAGCAGCTCCATGGCCGAATCGAGGTGACGGTAGACCGCCTCCCGGGCGGCGGCGGGGTCGCCCCGGCGGATCGCCTTGACGATGGCCCGGTGCTCGGCCAGGGACTGCTCCCGCTGGCGGCTCAGCTTGAACCGGCGCACGGCGATCAGGGCGATGGACTGGCGCAGGTCGGCATAGATGTCGATCAGCCGCTGGTTCTCCAGCGCGCTGACGATGTCGACGTGGAAGCTCCGGTCGGCCTCGACAAAAAAGCGGACGTCTTCCGCATCGCTGACCGCCGCCTGGGACGCCAGGTGCCGGTCATACACGCCGAGATCGATATCTGCAGCGCGCTTGGCCAGGCTCTCGGCCGCAAACCCCTCGATGGCCTTGCGGATGGCGAACAGCTCTTCGATGTCCTTCTCTCCGAACTGATTGACGTAGAAGCCCCGCTGGGGCAGGCGGGTGACGATCCCCTCTTTCTCCAGCCGCTGGATCGCCGTCCGGAGGGGCGTCCGGGAGATCCCCAACTCCTTTGATATCGCGGATTCGCTGTGCATCTCGCCCGGGGTCAGGAGGCCCTTCTCGATCATCTCCCGGCACTTCTGGTACGCAAGATCCTGTAAGGCTATTTTCATCATTCCACTCTCGTCCGAAATCAACCCCCAATAAAGGTCCGCTGCCGGCGCCCCTTGCGCCGGCGGAATATGTACCAAAAGAGAGTGACTATAGGACGAAAGCCCAGGCGTTTCAAGAGATTTCGTGGGAAGGCGGTTGGACGGCGGCGCGCCGATCCCGAGACTCAGGGCGACACTCCCTATGTAGCCGGGTCGAGCTCGGACACCAGGCGGTACATGTAATCGACCCGTGCGGGCGACATCCCTTCATAGAGCCCGCTGCAGGTCCCGAAAATGACTCCGCCGCCCGCGGCGGCGGCCATCACGTCTTTAACGGCACTGCGCAAGGGTTCATGAAGATTTCCGGCACCCTCCGGGTCGTCCGGCTCCGAGAGCAGTGCAGGGTCGATGTTGCCCATCAGGCAGAGGTCTCCGCCGTAGGTTTTCTTGATCTCCACCAGGTCCATGCCGGCCGACGGCTCCATGCACTGGAGGCCGTCGAAGCCCGCCGCCGCGATATACGAGAGGACCGGCTTGAGGTTGCCGTCGGAATGGAAGAAGACCGGAACGCCCAATTCCCGGGCGAACGCCGTCTGCCGGCGCCAGACCGGCAGGAGGTGCCGCTCGACGAACGTCGGCGAGATGTAGGTGCTCTGCTGATAGGCGATATCGTCGGCGAGGATGATCCCGTGGGCCCCGGCGGCGACGCCCTCGGCCATGGCCGCGGTCACCCGTTCGGACAACCTTTCGAGCTGCGCTCCGACCGTCTCGGGTGCGGCGGCGATCTTCATCAGAAACGCCATCATCTCCCCCTGCGTCATCGCCGTCTGGAACGCCCCGTTGACGACCCAGAAGACGAAAAGGCCCTGGTCGGCGATCTGCCTCACAGCGGCCGGATTTCCCGGCGGCGCCTCCCCTTCCCCACTGTTTTCCGCCTGGAGACAGACCAGGTCGAGCCCCAGCGCCCGGCAGCACCCGACCAGAAGATCCGTATCGGAGAGCGTCTCCGGCAGGGGGCGCTGGGTCTGCCAGGCTAAAAAATCCCGCGCAAACGCCGGTTCGAGGGTCAGCTCACCCCGGGCGACCGGGGCGCCGGACCGGCGGCATATGGCATTCATGACACGGGAGATGCGGCTGGTCATGATCGGTATTCCATTTCTAAAGGGTTCGAAAATAAGGTGCGTCTATGCACAGCAGCGATACGTTACGTTACTTTTTGGTTAAACCGGCGCTGGCAAAGCCGTCTTGTCAATCTCCGATCTCCTGCTCTGAAATGTATTCCAACAGGCAGATTACTTTGGGTAACTCTATGGTGACAATTTCCCATACAATATCCAGGTTGACACCAAAGTAATCATGGATCAACCTATCCCGGGCACCGGCCATGCTCTTCCAAGGAACTTCGGGATACCTTGTCCGGAATTCGGTAGACAGATTCTTGGTCGCTTATCCAATGATTTCCAGGTTTCGGATGACCGCATCCTGCGTCTTCGTGTCTGACAGAAATATCTCATAGACCATTCCAGCAGTATAGTTCATTGCCCGCCGTATGGCTTCCTGAATGTCACTGAGAAAATCGCCGTCCTTTCGCTCAGACATAAACAACGCTCTTTTCAATATCCTTGGCGATGCGGGCAACCCGAATTCCTTGAACGCCTGCCGGTGTCAGAACATCAACCTTGCGGCCCAACAGGTGTTCAAGATATTCAGCAAACTCCATAAACCGGAACCCTATGGGACGTTCAAACTCCACAATCACGTCGATATCACTGTTTTCATCGGCCAGTCCCTTGACATATGAACCAAAGAGGCCGATCCTTTTTACACCGTACACATTGTCAAGATGGACGCGGTTCTGTCGAAGCCGTTCGATGATCTTTTCCTTCGTCATCATGAAATCCCCTCCCATCGAGGCTCTACAATAGCGCCAGAAGGGCGGAACATTAAAGCAGTCACAAGCAGATATCAACCTCTGTTCAATGATGGTTGCTCCATCCGCTGATGGCAGAATTCAGCGCCGCAGTCATGTTATTCAATCCAGGTTACCGTATGTTATAAAAACGGCTCTCCGATTGTCAAAAGATTTGATATCGAAATCAAGAAAAGCGTGATACTGCGACACAATTGCAAAAAATTCAAGATAATGCAAAACGATACCCAGATCAATTATACTGGCGTACCGGCAGCGTGCAAGCGGAAAGCTTCTCTTCCGCCTGCACGGGCTAAAGCCAGTCTTTCTTTGCCGTCGGATCGGGGGTGCGCCCGGAATCATGTCAGATGGGGGGGCATGGGGCGGCCGCTACTCCGCCGGGGAAACGACGGCCTTCACGGCCTCCGCGAAGCCGGTCTCAACCCGCTGGAGGAACGCCTCCCAGTCGAGGCCGTACCGGTAGAAGGCCATGGAAGAGAGCTTCTTGGTGATGATGGCATCCCGGTAGGGCTGCAGCTCCGGAACGTTGAATTTCTCCATGATCCGCTCTTTTCCGAGCCGCTGAACCAGGATGGCGGGGATATAGTGTTCCATGATCCGCCAGACCAGTTCATCGTCTTCCAGGATATCGGCAATCCTCTCTTCAAGGAGGCTCTGGAGGGCAAAGATCTGCTCGCTCGTCCGTTCGGACAGGTCGAACAGGGGCACCGACGGATCGGCCTCGTGGATCCGGATCAGCATGTCGGCCTCGGCCCGGGAATGAGTGTCCACCAGCCCCATGATATCCCCAATGAGCCCCCACCGGGTCTCCATATCCTTCAAAAGATTCTCCTCGTAGTCGTCGCCGAACAGAAAGGCGGTGAGAACCTCGGAGACCGAGCTCGAGAAGACGCCGCCCTTGTTGGCCGTGGTGTCCTTGATCTGCTTGATGGCGGTGTTGGCGGCGATGTAGCGCCGGGCCGCGTCGTCAAAGAAGACATTGGCGCCTTCGACGATGAACCTGAGCTCCTTGAAAATCGACAGGAAATTCTTGACGTTCCCGCGGCACACGGTGTCCTTGAACCCGCCGCAGGGGATAAATGCCTGGATGTCGGCCTCCCGGATGAACCGCCGGTTGTCGGGGTCCGAGAGGAAGGTCCGGTGAAAGAGGGCCCCATCCTCGACAAGGGTGCCGTCGGGAAGCGTCACGTTCCTGGCGGCGATCGGCACCTGGAAGCCCCGGGGGCCGAGCTTCTCTGCGGGGAAGGCCAGGGAGTTGGCCCGGGGCGACGTATGCCGCATGAAGGCGAGCTTCGTCAGCGCCCGCCGGTCGAGGCCGTCGGGGTCGAAGAGGATCGAGCCGCCGTCGATGATGAGGCAGATCTTGCCCCGGTAGCACTGGATCTCGTTGGCGCCGAGGTCCCCGTCCGGGCCGCCGGTCATCATGAGGTTGAGATCTTCCTCCGCCTCGCCGCAATGCGCGACGAGGGTCCGGAAGGCGCCCATGACGCCAGTGGTAGTCATGCCGCTGGCCTCGATCTTCCCGCCGATGGCGTCGTAGATGGCGTTCATATCCTGGGTGATGAGGGTGGAGCTCCCGTTGATGCTGAGCTCGGTCCCCTTTTCCTGGCGGTCGAAGAGCCCGAAGAGGTCGCCGCTTTCGAGCCGGCCGTAGGTATCGTGGGGGATGCCGAAGCTCTTGCCCGTCGTGAGGGTCCGCCAGTAGGGATATCCCCGCTCCCGGGAGCGGTAGGCCACCGCGTCCATGAGGGGCGCCGTCCCCTCGTCGGGGCCGAAAAAGACCATCTCCGACCGTCCGTAGTGGTCGACGATGTCCTCGTCCCCCAGCATCAGGTCGAGGATCCCCTCGGTGTAGTCGTAGAGGGCATCCATGCCGTGGCGGGCATAGATGGCGTGGGGCACGACCACGCCCTTGGACCCGCTTTCGCAGATGTCCTTGTGCTTGAGCCGCTGGGCCTTGGGCCCCAGGGCGTAGTTGAGCAGCACGGCGTTGTCGATCTCCATGGGGTAGTTGCTCGGCGTGACCCGGATGAGCCGCAGCCCGCCCCGGGCGATGTCCGCGGCCCTCAGGTGGGTGCCGCTGGCATAGTGGCCGTTCACGTAGAAGACCCCGAAGACGAACTGTTCGAAGACCAGTGGATCGAGGATCCGGTTGTCGAACCGGAAGGCATAGGATCGCTTCTCCGCCTTGTAGAAATTGGTCTTGAGGGTGCACGAGACGAACCTGAACATGAACCGGAAGATGTCGTACTGCTCCCAGTCGTCCATGAACCGGGAGGCGATGGTCTTGTTGAATTCCGAAAACTTCCGGTCGAGTTCTTCGGGGCTGATCCGGTTCTGGACCCCCGGCTTGAACCGGCGCTCGAAAAGGTCGTAGAGGAACCGGAGGAGGTCCGGGTGCGCCAGGCCGGTCTCCAGAACGAGCTTCGACACGTAGGTCGACTTGTTGGCGCCGTGGATCCGCCCGGCAAAGGCCTCCCGGTGGTCCTTGGTGGCGAGGCTCCCCAGGATCTCCCGGTCGGTGGCGTCCTCCCGCTCCTTGAAGATGAACATGTGGACGAAATCGATGGCATTGCCGGCAAAGAGCATCTCGTTGAAGCTCAGCTTCCCGTCGACGTAGAGCTCCGTCACCCGGCTCACGGCGAACGAGAGAAAGGCCCGGAGATCAGCGACCAGGGCCGCCTCCTGCTTCCGGGAGAGCTCGCTGTCGGCATAGAGCGAGCAGATCGAAGAGGGCACCGGCGACTTGCCCCAGTAGGGTTCCCAGTAGGCCCGCTTCAGCACCAGGCCGTGGTTTTCGAAGAGCTTCCGGAGCACCGGGATCTGGGGCGAGGCGAAATCGCTGTTGAACATCAGGCGGGTCTCGCCGGTGGCCGGCAGGTTGAACACCTCGATCAGCGGGATGACCGAGCGCTCCGACGCCTCGAGAAAGGCTTCATACCGGCGGCGGGTGGGTTCCGGGGTCGGGGTGTCATCCCCGGTCAGGCTGAAGAGAAACCGGGACGCCCCGAAGGCCTCCCGACCGTAGTCCTGCACCGTCTCCGGGCGGATGATATAGGTGTAGTACTGGTTCTCGGGGCTGTAGTAGTACTCCCGCCGCCGGCCCGAGATCAGGTCTTCGAGGATCTTCTCCATGCCGTCACGGGTCTCCTGGGTGGCGATCCGGACCCGTTGGACGTCGTGTTCGCGCTGCAGACTGAAATCGACGTGGGCGACCCGGCCCACCAGGACTCCCTTGCCGTCCTTGAACGTAATGCTGGTGGCGATGGACGAGAGCATCTGCTTGAGGGCGTCCTTCCGGATGTGTTGGAAGAAATAGTTGGGCAGCCCCAGGTCCTCCAGCAGGATGCCCGCCGCCATGTTGATGCAGGTGGCGGTGAGAAGCCCTTCGGAGGAAAGGTCGATAACGGCCTCGTAGAGGACGCTGGGGTCGAGGTTGACGCTCTTGGCCTTTTCGATGATGGTGGCGCCCCTGGAAACTTCGGCGGGGGGGATGGCTGGGTTGCTCATGACGCTCCTTGATGTATACGCCTTGCCAGGCTCAGGGTTGTAAAAGTGTATTGTTGGCGACCGGTGAAAACGGGAAGTACAATAGTTTCTTCTTCAATACAACAACTCCTTGTAAAATCGTCGACCCTTTATGCCCCTCGATTCATCCGGACATGCGGTCAACGGATCGCCTATACCATCTCGCTGTCGCTGCGGCGCAGGCCGAAGAGCGCGCGCCGGGCGTGGTATCCGTAAAGGGCGGCGGCAGGGTTGTTGCCCATCAGGCGGTCCTTGACGATCAGCGTCGATACCGGCGCTTTCGAATGCCGGGTAAAGAGGGTGTCGTGCCCCATGCAGAGCCCGAGGATAAAATTCAGCTGCGTCCCGGCGGTATTGAGGATCTCGGCCTGGGCCAGGGGATTGCATCCGGCATTGACGTACCGGCCTAGCTCGGGCAGACCCCGGTCCTCCGCCGACACACGCCCTATGGCGCAGGAGGCGCTCACCACCTCGAACCCAGCTTCCGTAAACAGCCGGCTGATGATCGCAAGCTCCCGACCAAAGGCGGTGCAGGCGGCGAAGCCGACCTTGGCGAATCCCATCCGGCGGGTAAAATCGAGGGCCTCCGCGATGCGGGGGCGGTACCCGTCATTGACCGCACCCACCTCGCAGGCCGCCCGGTAGAGATCGACCACCTCAGGGTCGCGGTAGGCCTTTCGCGTCCGTTCGATCTCGCTCTTGAACCGGTTGGCCTGGCAGTAGTCGGGGGTCCCCTCATCGGGTCCGCGCCAGCAGCCCTGCTTCCGGCAGACACATGTTGCGGTTCGCGCCTGATCCATTTGATACTCCTCCTGCAACGCTGTCCACGCCCCGACAGCGCCTGGTCTCCATCAGGGATGGATGGTGATCTCCCCGCTGACCCCGTCGACGACGGCGTCGTCGCCCGTCCGCAGACGATCGAATGCCTCCTCTGTCAGCAGGACCACTGGGGCGGCCCTGCCGTAAAAATGCCTGCTGATGATGGGGCCGGCCACCAGGAGCGGATCGGTGTCGATGTTGATGATGGCCGCAGGACCCGTGCCCTGGCCGGACAGCTCGAGCAGCACCAGGGGCGCCGCCGCCGACCCCTTGCCAAAGGGAAAGGCCAGCACCCGTCCTGCGATGGACTGGTCGAAGAGGTCATGCCGGGGATCGAGGATCCTGCCGTTGGCCGGATCGACGCCGCCCCAGAAACTGATGCTCTGGCGGGTCACCATGATGCTGCCGCGGGCACGGCCGGCAACCAGGGGTCTGCATTTCAGGATCTCAGCCATGCGGGGGGCCTCCGTACGATTTTACCGGCCACGGCCGAAGCAAAGCACTCCCGGATGCTGCCGTAGGCGGCCCGGTAGCCGGACTGGGAGAAGATATAGTTGGCGGCTTTGACCGAGTTGCTCATCATGGTGCCGGCAGGTTTCAGGGATTGGGGATAGAGGAGCAGGCAGCCGTCGACATAGATCTCGATGCCCGCCGCCCGCAATGGTTCCAGCAGGCCGGCGCTCTCGGCCCGGCGAAGGATTTTCCGGCTGGTGAAGACCGTGCAGGCGACGTTTTCATGGACCTTCCGGCCCTCGATGCACTGGGCCAGCCGGGTGAACTCCCGGAACGAAAAATGGGGGCATCCGAACCCGACCCAGTCGAGTCGGTCGCCTTCGGCCGTCCAGAGCAACGCCTCCGCCTGCCTCAGCGCTTCGGGGGTGAACGAAAGGACGTCCACCGGCACCTCCCGGCTCAGGCACGCCGCCAGGCTCGGCGCTTCCGGGGTGACGCCGACCACGTGAAAGAGCGCCGTGGCCCCCGATGACGCCGCCGCGGCGCCCAGGCCCTTCAGATCGTCCATGGTGACGGTTTTAGGAATGCCGGTAACCGCCACCACCCGGTGGCCGCACTCCCTGCCGATATGGTATCCCAACAGGGGATAAAAGCGGGCGTCGGTGAAGGCTTCCGCCGAAAATTCGTCAACGGCGATATGGACGACGGCCCTTCGGTTCTCATCCAGGTAGAGACCGGTCTTGGGCGCCCGGCCGGTGAGGGCGCAGCAGATGTCCACCAGATCGCCGGTGCGGTTGGTCCGGGCGCCGAGCACCGAGTTGGCGAAGACGATGGCGTTCGACTCGGACCACGCCACCATGGCCCCTGGCTCGGGCAGGATCCCGTTCTGGTAGGGTGCGCACGTCCACGAGGGGCTCGCGCCCATGGCCAAGTGGGCCTGCTCCAGGCGCTTGATTTTCTGGACGAGCACCTCCGGGACACCGTAGTCCCGGCCGCGTTCGATATCAAACGAGGTGTTGTTCATGGAGGTGGGCACGGCCACCTTTCCGCCGAGGGCGGCCAGGTGCTCGACAAACGCAAGGCCGGCGTCACCGAAATAGAAGCCGCTGTCCGTATGGACATGGGAGATTTCCACCATCTCTGGTGCGCCGACGGCCTCGCAGAGGTCGACGAGGATGGCCATGGCCATTCCCGCCGCCTCGCCGAGGCGGCCGTCGCGCATTTTTTTCTCTTGATCCGTTAGGTACAATGGCACCTCCTGTCATCGCTCCGTTGCTCCTAAAGCGATAATTCTCTTCTTTTGGCGCGTTTGCTGGTTTGCTGGGAAGGCCTCATTGAACCCATCAGGTGGCTCCTATTCCAGTAGATGTCGTCCCAGTTGTAACGCTTTGGTCATCAGCTCCGCATCGGCGGCCACCGACCCCGGCACCAGGTAGCCGTCTACCGCGGGGTCACGGCCTTCGGCCGTGACCCCGCGGCCGTGAACCACCCCGGCCAGCTCGGCTCCGGTATAGGATGCCATGTCCTGAAACGTCCGGATGGCGTTCCCGCACCCCGATTCAATCGGGTCTTCACAGCCGTAGGCAATCGCTGCAGCAATTTTTTTGTTCCGGAAATGGCTCTTCAAGAGGTCTTGGTTGTAGAGCGCAAACATCCGGTCCATCAGGAGCTTCAGCTGGGCCGATACCGTGAACCAGTAGATGGGCGTCGCCATGATCCAGGCGTCGGCGGCGATCAGCGCCGGATAGATCTCCTGCATATCATCCTGGATCGTACAGACGTGGTCGCCGGTTTTGCAGGCATAGCATGCCCGGCATGCCCGGATCTCCATCCGGTTCAGGTCAAAGGTCGCAACATCGGCGCCGCCGTCGACAGCGCCCCGGATCATCTCCTTCGCGAGGGCCGTGCTGTTGCTCGCTTTCCTGGGGCTGCTGAACAGCGCGGTGATGGTGACTTTGTTTTCTTTTGTCATTTTTTCAAACCGTTGAAACCCCCGGCGTGTCACGCTTCGGGCCGCGCCGGTATCCGTCGCCGGGCCCACTCTCAAGCAGGCATGGCCCACCGATCATTTGACCGCCAGCACCGGGCAGGCGGCGTTGATGATGACGTACTGGGCGGCCGAGCCGAAAATCATTTTGCCGACCTTCGAGCGCCGGTGGACGCCCACGACGATCTGGTTCACGCCGTTCTCCTCGGCGTATCGCACCAGGTCCTCCCCCGGCTCGAGGCCGCGGACCAGCAGGTGTGTTTCACATGCCAGCCCCCGTTTTTCACACAACGCTGCGGCATCTTTCAGGCCGCGTTCGGCCGTCTTGATTCTTTGGACCTGCGCGTCATCGCTGGTCCTGCCCTCGTCGCCTTTGAGCGACATCACGATATGCACCGCGGCACCAAAGGCCTTGGCTTGCTCCATCCCTCTATTGAGCGCTTCCCTGGCCGCATTGGTGCCGTCATAACCAACAAGAATTTTCATGGGACCCCCTTTTCATTGTTTGATTGGGTCGTTTATGCCTTGGGGTTGCACCAGGGCTGCATGGCGCCCCCCCGGCTTGCGGAGCTGCAGTTGGCCGCATAGAGCGCCAGCCATCCTTTTTCGGCCTTGAGCGCCGGCGCCTTCCACGCAGCCCTTCGGGCCGTCAGCTCCGCTTCCGGCAGATCAATACGGACAGCGCGATCAGCAATGTCGACGCTGATACGGTCGCCTTCACGCACCAGGGCCAGCGCCCCGCCTTCGAAGGCCTCGGGGCTGACGTGGCCCACGATGGGGCCGTGGTTGAACCCGGAGAAGCGGCCGTCGGTGATCAGCCCGACACTTTTGTGCAGGCCCAGGCCGACCAGCGCCTGGCACGCCGCCTGGGCATACTTCATGCCCGGTGCGCCCTTGGGGCCCATATAGCGCAGCACGATGACCTCGCCTGGGGCGATGTCGCCGCGTTTCAGGGCGGCGATGACCTCGTCCTCGTCCTCGAAGACCCGGGCGGCCCCGCTGAAGGCCTTCATCTCCTCCGGCACGCCGCTGGGCCGGATGATCGCCCCCTCCGGTGCCAGGTTGCCCTTGAGGATGGCCAGGCCGGGATCCCGGGTCACCGGGTCCTCGAGGGAATGAATCACTTTGCCGGTCACGGGATTGACGTCTCTGAGGTTCTCGGCCAGCGGCCGCCCCGTGGCGGTGATCACCTCGGTGTGAAGCAGCCCTTCCAGGATCTTCTGAACATTCGGCACCCCGCCGACCGCGTGAAAATCGACCATGGTGAAGGGGCCGTTGGGCCGCACCGCGCAGATGCAGGCCACCTTCCGGCTGACCTGGTCGAAATCTTCCATGGTGAGGTCGGCCCCCACCTCCTGGGCCAGCGCCAGAAGATGAAGGATGGCGTTGGTCGACCCGCCGATCGCCAGGTCGACGGTGACGGCGTTCAGGAAGCTCTCCCGCGTGAGGATCTCCGCCGGGCGCACGCCCTCTCGGACCCGTTCGACCACCGCTCGCCCCGCGGCGCGGGCGGCGCGGATCCGGTCGGCCGCCACCGCCGGAATGGTGCTGGTGCCGGGCAGCGCCAGCCCCAGGGCCTCGGTCATGATCTGCATGGTGTTGGCGGTCCCCAGCACCCCGCAGGAACCGAATCCCGGGCAGGCGGCGTTCTCGATCTCGAGGAAGTCATCCGGCGAGGTGCCCGAGAACTGATATTTTTCCACATCCGGCGCCAGAATCTCCTCACCGTTGTGGCATCCCGGCATCATCGGGCCGCCGGTGACCATGACCGAGGGGATGTTGACCCGCCCGACCCCCATCATGGAGCCGGCCAGAATGTCGTCGCAGGAGGAGAGGGTCACCAGGCCGTCGAAGTGGTTGATCTTGGCGACGATCTCGATGGCGGCGCAGACGGCGTCGCGCTCGGAGAGCTCCAGTCGGCAGTTCTCGTGGCCGACGGCCATGTTGCCGCAGAGGCCGGGCACGCCGAACTCGAACGGCACGCCGCCCGCCGACCAGACCCCCTGCTTGACGGCCTCCGCCAGAAGCCTCAGGTGAGCCGTGGCCGGGGATGCATCCGTAAAGGTGTTGGCCACGCCGATATGGGGCTTGGTGCGGATGTCGTCGTCCGAATACCCTGCGCCCTTGAGCATGATCCGGCGATGCGCCGCATCGCCGCCGTCCCAGTAATTGCTGTTACCCATGTAGCTGACCTCGTGCTTGAACATTAAGAATGATAAAAAAATTTTCTATAGGTAGGACGCCACCGGCGGCCCCAGCATTGCCATATCCGGCGCCACCCCCAGGCCCGGGAGGCCCGAGGGGCGGAGCACCCCTTCTTCGACCTCGCCCGCATCGCGAACCACCTTGATGCCGTTCAATTCCGCGCAATCCCAGATGCTGTGCACATACTGGGGGCGGGTGGACTGCGCCAGGTGTATGATGGCGGCCCGGGTGATTTCACTGCCCCCGCAGCATTGAATCGACATGGGCATGCCGTGGGCTACGCAAATATCCCGGATCAACCTGGCTCTGGAAAGGCCGCCGACCTTGGCGATCTTCAGGTTGATCAGCTCGCATGTCTTGTCGGAGATGATCCGCCACATGGTCTCCATCCCCGTGAATATCTCATCCATCATCAGCGGCACACGGGTGCGCTTTCTGACGGCATGAAACTCTTCGTATGTTTTTCCGGGCTGTTCGAAAACAACGTTATACCGGCTCAAAAATTCTGCACAGCAAAGGGCATCCGGCAGGTTGAGCCCCATATTGGCATCGAAGATATAGCTTTCATGGGGTTCTGCCTGTTCCATTACTGCCTTGACCACCTGAAAGTCCTTTGACAGGTCCCCGGTGATCTTGCAGGAGAAAATCGAATAGCCGGATTTTTCCCGGTCTTCCCTGACGTTTTCAACCACCTTTTGAGCGTCGTTGGTGGAAACGCTTGCCACACAGGGAAGCGTTTCCTGATAGATGCCGCCCAGCAAGACGCTGAGGGGAAGATTGACGGATTTGCCAAAAGCATCCCAGCAGGCCATGTCGATGGCATGCTTTGCGTAGCCGTGCCCGGCCAGCAATTGATCCATGGCCTGGTTCAGCTTGTCCATCTCGTTGGCCTGAAGCCCAATGAGGCCCGGTGCCATTTCGTCGAGGCTGGCCCTGACGCCTCCGGCATGGCCGGGAAGGTAGTTCGGGCCCCACGGGCAGCTCTCTCCCCACCCGATGATCCCGCTTTCCGTAGTTACACCGACAATGGTGGCGTCCAGCGACCGCCAGACCCGGCCGCCGGACATACCGTATTCGACCGTCAGGGGGATCTCAACCCGATAAATGTCGATTCGCCTGATTTTCATCACAGTCTTCGCATCACTTCGTATGCGTCCCAGATGGCGCCCTGGATATTGCGCACCTTGAGGCAGTCACCGATGCGCCGGACATTCTTGAAAGACTGCTGGGCCTTGTCGTAGAGGGTCTGGTTGGCCCGCATCCCAGCGGCGACCACCAGGGTGTCAAAGGCGAGGGTGCTTCGCCTGAAACGGGTGTCCATCAGGGTCAGCTGGTTCTCGGAGATCTGGGTCACGGTGGTGTTGAGCCGTACATCGATGCCCTTCAATGCCAACAGGTCGAGGGTCATCTGCTTGTTCTCCTTGGCCACGGTCGGGCCGGCCGCCATCAGCGCCGGCAGCATTTCGACGATGGTGACCTCCCGGCCATCCTCGGCCCCCCAGAGGGCGATTTCGCAGCCCACCAGGCCGCCGCCCAGAACCACCACGCGCCGGCCGAGCTCGACCTCCCCGTTGAGGACATCGATGCAGTGGGCCACGCCGGGCGCGTCAATTCCATCGATGGGCGGCATGAACGGCACGGAGCCGGTGGCCACGACAATCTCGTCGGGATTCATTTCCGCGATGGTCTCAAGGGTCGCTTCCTGGCAGAGGCGGACGTCGACCTTGTTCTTTTTGAGCTGAAGTTCGTACCAGGCGACCAGGCGCCGGATATCCTTTTTGAACTCGGGGACCGACCCCGGGGGCAGGTGGCCGCCCAGCTTTTCCCGCTGCTCGCAGAGGGTGACGGCATGCCCCCTCAGGGCGGCGACGCGGGCGGCTTCCATGCCCGCCGGTCCCCCGCCGACGACCAGAACATTCTTCTTCCATGCGGCGGGCCGGATCTCGTAATGTAGCTCCCGGGCCACGGCGGGGTTGACGGCGCAGCACATCGGTTTGCCGTTGAAAAGCCGCCCGGTGCAGGCATCGTGGCACCCCAGGCAGGGGCGGATCTCGTCGAGTTCGCCGTACTTGACCTTGTTGGGCCAGGCCGGGTCCGCCAGGAGCCCGCGCCCGACGGCCACCATGTCGGCCTGGCCCTGGGCGATGGCGTCATGGGCCACGGCGGGATCGTCGAGGCGCCCAACGGCGATGACCGGGATATCGACGGCCTGCTTGGCCTGCTCGGCCAGGCCGATCATGCAGCCGTGCTTCATGTAGTTGGGCGGGTGGGGCCAGTACCAGCTGTCGTAGGCGCCGGCGTCCACATGGAGGGCGTCGTATCCTTCCCGCTCGAGGATGCGCGCCATCTCGAGGCCCTCTTCAATGTCGCGCCCGTATTCCCTGAAGGTTTCGTCGGGGACGGCCCCTTTTCGCAGTCCCTTCATGTAGTGTTTGAGCCCGTACCGGTAGACCACCGGAAAGTCATCACCGGCATTCGCCTTGATGGCCCGCAGGATCTCCTTGGCAAAGGTGAGGCGCCCTCCGAGGTCACCGCCGTACTTGTCGGTCCGCCGATTCCACACGGCCGATGAGAACTGATCGAAAAGGTAGCCTTCGTGCCCGTGCAGCTCGATCCCGTCGACGCCGGCCTTTTTCAGCTTGCCCGCCCAGTAGCCGAAGCCGGCCACCAGCGTCTCGACCTCCTCGGTGGTCAGCGCCCGGCACGTCACCTCAGGATTCCAGTAGGCCGACACCGCCGAGCTGGAGACGGGCTTGGCGCCTCCCTTGGGGCTGCCGTTGACCCGGCCGAAGCCGGCGGTCAGCTGATAGAAGACCTTGGTCTCGAAGGAGTGGAGAATCTCGTTCAGCTCGACGAAGGAGTAGAGCGCGGCCTCGGTCAGGTGGTTGCAGTGAAAGTGATCGAGGGGTTCGATGGTCTCGTTGACGCGCCAGCATGACAGGATAATCATCCCCACGCCGCCCTTGGCGCGCTCGATCAGATACTCCTTGCAGCGGCTGTTGATGTAGCCCTCCTCAAAGGGAATGATGCTCTCCAGGGACATGGGCGCCATGGCGATGCGGTTCTTGATGCGGACGCCGCCGATGTCGACCGGGGTAAACAATGCCTCATACGCGGTGTGTACGGTCATGATAAATCGTCTTTCTCTTGTTGGGTTGTTGTTGCCGTGCCCCTGAAATGCCCGCCGCGTATAGTCTATCTCGTCTGATCGGCCCCCAGCGGCCCGCCGATCTCCCTTGCGGTCGCCTTCCGCTTCCGCTGCAGAATGCGGCTCTTGAAGAAATGTGACAGTCCGCCGGGATAGTAGATCATAATCAGAATCAGGAACGTGCCGTAAATTATCAGGTTGATGCCGGGCAGATTGGAAAAGGTCGACCGAAGAAACTCCAGACCGAAAATAAACGGGAAGGCCGCCGCCATCCCCCCCCAGAGGCTGCCGCGCCCGCCCACATAGGCAATGGCCAGCACCTCCACGGTCTTCTGGGTGTGCATGACCTCGGGCGTCAGGATGCCGTAATAATGTGCGTAGAAGCCGCCCAGCAGCCCGGCGAACATGCTCGACAGGGTGAAGTTGAAGATCGGAAGAGCGTCGTGTAGGGCAAGAGTGTAGATCTCGGTGGTCGCCGT
>CAJXSB010000043.1 GCA_913060435.1 uncultured Desulfococcus sp. | reverse complement strand
ACACGATCTGCGCCATCGCGCCCGTGGAAGCGGGCCCGACCAGCGGCGAGGCGTGCGTCCTCAACCGGCCGGTCACCCTTGCCGATGCCGTCGACATCGCGCTGAAAAACAGCCCCGACAAGAGGATCGCCGTCACCCGGATCCGGAAGGCCGAGGCCGCGGCCCAGGCAGCGGACGCCGCCTTCTACCCCTACCTGGGGGCCTACACCGAATACACCGCCGCCGACGCGCCGTCGGTCTATCTTTTCAAGACCATCGACCAGCGCCGGCTGCCCCCCGACGCCGACTTCAATGATCCGGGGCAGCTCCAGAACTACGAGTCGGGCATCCAGGCCCGCATTAATCTCTACAACGGCGGTCGGGACTTCCTGAACCGGCGCATGGCCGAAACCGGCGTGGACATGGCGCGGCTCGACCGGCAGGCGGTGGAAAACGTCCTGGTCGCATCGGTGGTCCGCCCCTTCTACGGCGCACTGGCGGCCCGGGCCTTCATCGACATCGCCGAAGAGTCGGTCGCCACCGTCCAGAAACAGCTGGAGGTGATGCGGATCCGGTTCGAGGGGGGCAGCGCCCTCAAATCGGACATCCTCTCCCTGGAGGTCCGGCTGGCCAAGTCCCAGGAGGAGGTGGTCCGGAGCCGAAACCGTTACAAGATCGCGCTTACCGCCCTGGCCAACATCATCGGGGTCGCCCCTGAGCCCGAGATCCGCCTGGCAGGGGAGGGGATGACTTCCGCCGCCATCCCCGAAGACTATCCGTCCGGCCTGGCCTACGGTCTTTCCCATCGCCCGGAGCTGGCCCGTGCCCGTTCGGCCGTCGTCCGGTCCCGCATGGCCGTAGACGCCGCCCGCGGCGGCTATCTTCCTACCGTCGACCTCGACGGCCGGTATTATTTCGACGACGAGAATATGGCCTATGACCTCGACCGGGAGAACTGGGTGGTCGCGGTGATGCTCAACTGGGACCTGTTTACGGGGTTCAAAACCCGGGCGGCGGTGGACCGTGCCGGTGCCGACCTACAGGAGACCTTTGCCGAGGACCGCAAGGTCATCCTGGCGGTGCGCAAGGAGGTCAAGAGCGCCTACCTCGACCTGGAAGCGGCGCGGGCGAGGCTCCGCGTGGCCGAGCGGAGCGTGGCCATGTCCGAGGAGTCCCTCAGCCTGGTCCGAAAGCAGTATGACGGCGGTTCGGCCAACATCACCCGGTACCTGGAGGCGGAGCTCGACCGGAACCGGGCCAAGATCCGGGCCACGGCAGCGTTCTACGACTGCGAAACCGCCAGGGCCGAGGTGGGACGCGCCATCGGCCACTGGGCCAAGACGGGCGCTACACCGCAATCCGAATGATTCAACCGTGCGCCAAGCGAGGAAGATCATGAACCGATCCATCAACCGATCCAGGGCTGCATTTCTCCGGTCCCTCTTCTGTGCCCTTTCGGGACTTATCCTGATGGCGTCACCCGCCGGTTCGGCGGAAGAGGTCCGCTCGATCCGCGCTGCAACCGAGAAGGTGACCGACTGGTACGAAGCCGTGGGGACGATCCGACCCCGGACCGAGTCGAGCATCGAAGCCCAGGTCACGGCCCAGGTGCTCGACGTGAAGGTCCGGCCCGGCGACAAGGTCGAAAAAGGCCAGGTGCTGGTTTCCCTGGACAACCGGCAGCCGACGTCGCGGCTTGACCAGTCCCGGCAGGGGCTCAAGAGCGCCACCGCCGGGAAGAAGCAGGCCCTCCAGGGCGTGGCCGCGGCCCGGGCGGCGTTCCACCAGGCCGAGGCCAATTTCCGGCGGACCCGGAAATATTTCCAGTCCCAGGCCGCCACCTCCCAGCAGCTCGAAGTGGCCGAGTCGGCCTACCTCCAGGCAAAAGCCGGCCTGAGCCAGGCCAGGGAGGCCCTTACCGCCGCCGAGGCCGGCATCCGGCAGGCCGAAGAGGTCGTCCGGGAAGCGGAAATCTCGCTCGGGTACACGGTCATCAGCGCGCCCGAAGACGGGGAGATCCTGCGGCGGCTTGTGGAGCCCGGGGATCTGGCCCTGCCGGGGAAGCCCCTCGTCATCCTGCAGACCGCCGGCCACCTGCGGATGGAGGCCTATGTCCGGGAGGGCCTCATCCGAAAGGTCGGGCCGGGAACCCACCTTTCGGTCTACGTCACCACCCTCGACAAGCGTCTCGATGCGGTCGTGGAGGAGATCGTACCCTATGCCGACCCCCAGACCCGGACCTTCCTGGTCAAGTCCTCCCTGCCCGCCACCCCCGGCCTCTACCCCGGGATGTTCGGTCGCCTGCTGATCCCGGTGGAAGAGCATGAAGCCGTGGTGATTCCCGAGGCGGCCGTGCGGAAGATCGGGCAGCTCGAGCTGGTCAGCGTACAGGAGGGGGATGCCTGGCAGTGCCGCTACATCCAGACCGGAAAACAGGTGCGGGACGGCATCGAGGTGCTCTCCGGTCTGGCAGGGGGCGAGACGCTCCGGCTGTGGGGGGAGGAATAATGGCGGATCCGCAGAAGGGGGCGCCGGGCCTCATCGCCGGCATCGTCCATGAATTCCTGACCTCCCATCTCTCCATCATCCTCATCATCACCGCGCTCAGCCTCGGCATCGCCGCCATCCTGGTCACCCCCCGGGAGGAGGAGCCGCAGATCGTGGTGCCCCTGGCCGATGTCTACATCCAGGCGCCCGGCGCCAGCCCCCGGGAGATCGAAAAGCTGGTGGCGACGCCCCTTGAGCAGCTGCTATGGCAGATCGACGGGGTCGAGTACGTCTATTCCATGGCCCGCCGGGACATGGCATTGGTCACGGTGCGGTTCTTCGTGGGCGAGGACCGTGAGGCATCCCTGGTCAAGCTCCACAACAAGATCATGATGAACATCGACAAGGCGCCGCCCATCGTCCGGGGGTGGGTGATCAAGCCGGTCGAGATCGACGACGTTCCCATCGTCAACGTGACCCTCCACTCGGACCGATACGACGACTATCAGCTCCGGCGCATCGGCGAGGAGGTTCTGGCCCGGCTGTCGGAGGTCGAGGACATCTCCCGTACGGAGATCAAGGGCGGGCGCCGCCGGGAGATCCGGGTGGCGCTCTCCACCGAACGGATGGACGGCATGGGCGTCTCCCTCCTCGAGGTCGAGCAGATCCTCCGGGGGGCCGACGCATCCCTCACGGCGGGGCGCTTCTCCCGCTTCAACCGGGAGTTCAGCGTCAGCAGCAACGCCTTTCTCCGGTCCGCCGACGAGGTGGCCTCGCTCATGGTGGGCGTCAACCAGGGCCGGCCGGTCTACCTCCGGGACGTCGCCGCCGTCACCGACGGCCCGGAAGAGGTTGCCAGCTATACCCGCATCGGGTTTTCGGATGCCTATCGCGATGCGTCCGAGTCCGGCATGCCGCCGGGGACCCAGCCGGCGGTCACCCTGGCCCTGGCCAAGAAGCGGGGGACCAACGCGGTGGTGGTGGCCGAAAACGTCCTCGAGCGCCTTGAGACCCTCAAGCGGGATGTCATTCCGGCGGATGTGTCGGTGGCCGTGACGCGGAACTACGGCCGGACGGCCCAGGAGAAGGTCAACGAACTCCTAACCAATCTCGGGGGCGCCATCCTGACCGTGGTGGTGCTGCTGGTGATTACCCTCGGCTGGCGGGAGGCCCTGGTCGTCGCCCTGGCGGTGCCCATCAGCTTCTCCCTCGCCCTGTTCGTCAATTTTCTGCTGGGCTACACCATCAACCGGGTGACCCTTTTCGCCCTGATCCTCTCCCTGGGCCTGGTGGTCGACGACCCCATCACCAACGTGGACAATATCCAGCGCCATATGTTCGGGGGGCAGCGGCGGCCCATCGACGCCGTCCTGTTTGCGGTCTCCGAGGTGCTGCCGCCGGTGATCATGTCGACGCTGGCCATTATCGTCTGCTTCACGCCGCTTTTTTTCATCACGGGCATGATGGGGCCCTACATGGCGCCCATGGCCGCCAATGTCCCCATCACCGTCACCTTCTCGACCTTCTGCGCCATCACCATCGTTCCCTGGTTCACCTACATGCTGCTTCGGAAGAAGGCGAACGCGCATGCCGAAGCCGGCCCGCAGCGCACCGGGAAGACCGGCCGAATCGCCCGGATCTACCGGGCCGTGGTGTCGCCGCTGCTGGCCTCCCGGGGGCGCCGGTGGATGCTGGCGGGGGGGATCGTCGCGCTCCTGGCGGTGCCGGTTCTGCTGGTTCTTTTTCGGCTGGTGCCCCTCAAGATGCTTCCCTTCGACAACAAGAACGAGTTCCAGATCGTCGTGGACATGCCCGAGGGTACCACCCTGGAGAGCACCCGACAGGTGGTCCAGGCCTACGAGGAATACCTGAGGGGCGTGCCCGAGGTCACCACCTTCGTCTCCTATACGGGCGTGCCGTCGCCCATCGACTTTAACGGGCTGGTGCGGCATTACTACCTGAGGACCGGCGCCAACATGGCCGACATCCGGGTCAACCTGCTTCACAAGGATGACCGGAAGATGCAGAGCCACGCCATCCTCTTGCGTCTGCGGAAGGAGCTTACCGCCATCGCGGAGGCGCACGGCGCGGCGGTCAAGCTCGTGGAGGTGCCGCCGGGCCCGCCGGTGCTCGCCACCGTCACCGCGGAGATCTACGGCGAGCCGGACGTTCCTTACGAACGGCTGATCGAGGGGGGGCGCCATGTCCGGAATATCATGGCGGCGGAGCCCTTCGTGGTGGACATCGACGATATGGCCGAAGCCGGGCGGCCCCGGATCGATTTCGTCCTCGACAAGGAAAAAGCCGCCCTGCACGGGGTGAGCACTCAGGCGGTGATCCAGACCCTGCGGATCGCCCTGGACGGCGCCACGCCCGCCACGGTCCACATCCCGGACGAACGCCAGCCCCTTCAGGTGAGGGTCATCCTGCCGCGGGCCAAGCGGTCGAGTATTGCAGGGCTGGCCCAGATTCCCATCAAGACGGCATCCGGCACGATGGTCTCCCTGGCCGAGCTGGTCCGGGTTACCCAGGTGCCCGAGCCCCAGCCCATCTATCACAAGAACCTGAAGCCGGTCGCCTATGTCATTGCGGAGATGGCCGGCCGCGCGCCGGCCGAAGCGGTGCTGGACATGCAGAAAACGCTGGGGGAGGAGCCGCCGCCGCCGGGGGTCCGGGTCGAGTGGGCCGGCGAGGGCGAATGGAAGATCACCCTACGGGTATTCCGGGACATGGGGATCGCGTTTGCCGCAGCCCTCATGGGGATCTATATCCTCCTCATCATTCAGACCCACTCTTTTTTCATGCCGCTGCTGATCATGATGGCCATTCCGCTGACCCTCATCGGCGCCATGCCCGGGTTCTGGCTCCTCAACCTGTTCACGGCCGGAGAGGTCGGCGGGTTTGCCGATCCGGTCTTCTTCACCGCCACGGGCATGATCGGGATGATCGCCCTCGGCGGCATCGTCATCCGGAACTCCCTGGTGCTCATCGAGTTCATCCAGGAGGCCCTGAACCAGGGCCTCGACTTTTCGGAGGCGATATTGGAGAGCGGCGCCGTCCGCATGCGGCCCATCCTGCTGACGGCGGCCACCACGGCCATGGGGGCATGGCCCATCACCCTCGACCCGATCTTCTCCGGACTGGCGTGGACCCTCATCTTCGGGCTCTTTGCGTCAACGCTCTTCACCCTGGTGGTGATCCCGGTGACCTATTTCGCCCTCTACCGGAAGCGGTACGGCGGATAGCAGGGGCGGCCCCTGTCAGGCGGGCCGCGGCCCGAAGACGATGGTGCCGAGGCGGACCATGGTGCTGCCCTCCTCGATGGCTACCTCGTAGGAGTCCGACATGCCCATGGAGAGGACCGAAAGGTCGGTGCCGGGCTCGCCCAGGGACCGGATATGGTCGAAGATCTCGCGGGTTTTACGAAAATAGGGGCGGATGGCTTCGGGATCCTCGAAGAAGGGGCCCATGGTCATGAGCCCCTCCAGGCGGAGGTTTTCCATGGGCGCGATCTCCCGGGCCAGCGCAACGACGTCGTCCCTTTCCGGGGTCACGCCCGATTTCGCCGATTCCGCTCCGATATTGACCTCGATGCAGACCGAAAGAAGCTTCCCCATGACCGCGGCCCGCTTCTGGATCTCCCGGGCCTGCTTCGGGGAGGAGACGGTCTGGACCACGTCGAACAGCCGGAGGGCCTTGTTGATCTTGTTCTTCTGCAGGGGGCCGATCATATGCCATCTGGCGCCGGCGGCCTGGTCGCCCAGGGCCTCGATAATGCTTTCGGCCTCCTGGACATAGTTTTGGCCCAGGTCGGTGGCCCCGGCTTCGATGACCGCCCGGACCTCGTCGGGGTGCCGCTTCTTGCACGCCAGCACGATGGTGACATGGGCCGGCACCGATCGCCGGATGGTCTTGTATGTGCTTTGGATCTTCGCCAGGCGCTCCTGTTCAGTTGCCATTTATGCCCCTTTTTTGGTCTGCCAGTACGGGTTGATGAGGTCTTCGAAGATGGCCATGGACGACTCGGCGCCCTGGCCCGAAGCGGTGACGATCTGCTTGTAGCCGCCCTCCACATCCCCTGCGGAGTAAATGCCGGGGATATTGGTCCGGTGCCGGTCGTGCTGGATGTAGCCCTCTTCGTTGATCGCCACGCCGATCTTGCGGGCCAGGGCCACGGCGGGCTCATACCCGATGGCCAGGAAGACCCCGTTGACGGCCATGGTGGAACGCTCGCCGGTCTGGTTGTTCTCCAGCACTACCGACGCCACCGATGAATCCCCCTGGATCTCCTTGACCTCGGTGTTCCAGAGAATCGGGACGCCCGCCTCCTTGAGGTGGCCGACCAGGACGTCCTGGGCCCGGAGCTTGTCCCGCCGATGCACCAGGGTGACGTCGACGCCCATGTGGTGAAGGTGGAGGGCCTCGGTCACGGCGCTGTTGCCGCCGCCGACCATGATGACCTTTTTGCCGACGAAGAGCGGCCCGTCACAGGTGCTGCAGTAGCTCACCCCCTTTCCTGAAAGGCGTTTTTCCCCCGGCACCCCCAGGTGCTTGTGGGAGGCGCCGGTGGCCAGGAGGACCGCCCGGGTATGAAACTTCCGCCGGCTCGTCTGGACCACGATGGGATCGCCGGGGGTGATGTCGATCACCTCTTCCCCCTGGAAGATCTGGGTGTACTGGAGGGCGTGGGAGACCATGATGTCCACCAGGTTTTTGCCGCCGACCTGGGAAAAACCGGTGTAGTTCTCGACGATGGGCGTGGTCGCCACCTGGCCGCCCAGGGCGTCCCGCTCGATGATGGCGGTGCTGAGCCCGCTGCGGACGGCGTAGATGCCTGCGGTCAGGCCGGCGGGGCCGCCCCCGACGATCACCACGTCATTCTCCACCAGGCCGGCGTCCACCTCGGGAATGAAGACCGTCTGGGGCTCGAGCTTCTTCAGGGAGGCGCAGAAGAGCTCCTGGGACTGGGCGCCCATGCCGGTCAGCACCTCGTTGGCAAAGGTCTGGGGCACGCTGTGGGCCGAGTACTGGTCCGCCAGTCCGGGATTGGCCTGGATGTCCACGATCTCCAGCGAGACGATGTCGGGGCGCTCCACCGCCGCCTGGACCCCGTTGAGGGCCTGCTGGGGGCAGTAGGGGCAGGTGGGGCTGACAAAGACCTTGACCGCCCGCGGCTCCGCTATCTTCTGGAGGACGCCCTTGGATTCGTCGTTGAGGTGGCTCTGCCCCATGCCGATCATCATCAGGGTTTCGAGGAAGATCCGTCCCTCCTCGCCCATGGGGGCGCCCAGCCACCGGATCTGGTATGTTTCCGGTGCGATCAGGAGCGTGGGCGACCGGGTCACCTGCCATTTCCGGGCAAGCTCGTGGTCGAGGTTGTATTCCCGGAAGGTGATCTTCGAAGAGAGTTCCCGGAAGACCCTGACGATCTGCCGGTTCGTCTGGGCGAAGACGTCGTCCCTGCCCGGATTGACAAAATGATAAATGGGGATCTCGTTGGGCATCTGAGCGAAAGCCGCCTTCAGCTGAGCCATGAACTGTGCTTCGGTCATCGCCGCCTGTTGATTGTCACTGCCTCTGGTATCGACCATGTCTATCCTCCGTTGAATGAGCGCCGTTCGGCGCGTTCGCTCGTTCCCGGCCGGGAGCTGTTTTTGGATTATATTCTAAGAAAGGGGACGGCGGGTGTCAACTGTCCGGCGGCCGCCTGCGGAGCGAGGGGAGGGCACCGCCCACGTTCCGGATGATTCTGGATAAATCGCATATTGCATTTTTGGTGGAGAAAGTTTATGTTATTGATATCCATAACGGTATAAAATCTTCCTCCGACATTTGCATCCGCCGCTCGATTCTCCCGCGCCGCGACCTGAACCGGCAGTCCGCCAGACGCCATACCGCCAGAAGCAATATTGTTTGATGAATGCATGTCCCGTCGAGCCTCCGCCGCGGGGCCAGACGCAATGACGGTTTCACCATCGATATGGACCATAACCGCAACACTCAGCAGGATATGGAGAAAGGAGGACGAGATGACCAAACAAAAGGTATTGGTGCCGTATAATTTCACCGAGAATGACCGGAAGGCGGTGGACTTTGTCGCGCGCACGTTCGCCCCGCAGCAGGATGCCGAAGTGATCCTCTTCCACGCTTACACACCGGCGCCCGAGGTCGAGACCCGCGACAACACGGTCATGCAGAAGATGCGGCAGAACCTCACCTACCTGAAGCATCAGATCACCGAGCATGAGGAGAAGATCAAGGTGGTGCGGGACAGCCTGGTCGCCAAGGGATTTTCACCAAATCGGGTTTCCTACCTCTTCAAACCCATCCGAAAGCACATCTCACAGGACATCATCGAGCTTGCCGCATCCGAGGGCGCCAACGTCATTGTCCTCAACCGGGCGTCCGGGGGCATCACCCGGTTTTTCGGGGGGAATGTTTTTCAGAAGGTGGTGATGAACGTCAAGAATGTAACGGTGCTCATCGTGACCTGAGACCGGGCGGGGAGATTCGGCCCATGGAAACGGTGTGAAATCCACTATACAGGCCTGCAGCCGCCCCGGGCGGTTGCCGCAACATTCGAGGAGGGATTCATGACAGACAACAACAGAATCGATGTAGGCATTCTCAAGCTTCTCTTTGATGCCACCACCGGATCGAATCAGCTGGAGACCATGGCCAGCCGTCTGACCCAGCTCCTGGTCGGGACCTTGGGGATCAAGGGCGCCACGGTCTTCATGGTCAACCCGGAGTTCGAAGCCCTGGAGGTCCTGGCCGCCTCCGGCCTGAGCATCAACTATATTAACAAGGGGCCGGTGCTGGTGGACAAGAGCATCAAGCTGGCATCCAACCGGGAGGCGGTCGTCATCAGCGACGTCTCCAAGAGCGATAAGCTGCAGTATCCCGAAAATGCGAAGGAAGAGGGCATCCAGGCCATCGTCTCGATCCCCATCACCCTCCACGGGGTGATCGTCGGAGCCCTCCGGCTCTATGACGGGGCGCCGTGGGAGGTATCCGAGCATGATATGGAGTACCTCCAGGTTCTGGCGCAGAACCTCGGCGTCACCATGATGTATTTCCGGCTGGCGACAGCACTGCTGGCCGTCAAGGACAACGTCGACGCCATCCATTCGGTATGGCTGCGGCCGACCTATTGACAGGGCGGATCCGCCTGCGATAGAAAAGCAGCTACAGGCGCTGGTTCGAACCCCGATGCAGCAGTATGACTCCGGGCGGCTTTGAGGCCGCCCGATCTTTTTCAGGGGCAGGGAACCGGATCGTCACGTTTGCCGTTGCGCAGGACAGCGTTCTTAATGGTGGCGAGGATGAACGGGATGGATGACAGTATCGAGAAGAAACATCATCGCCTGCGGGCGCGGCTGCGGGAGCTGGGCCGGTCGGCGGTGGCCTTTTCCGGCGGCGTCGACAGCACCCTGCTGCTCTATGTGGCCCGGGAGGTGCTGGGGGACGATCTTTTGGCGGTCACGGCGGTCTCCGAAACCACGCCGGTGCGGGAGCGGGCGGCCGCGGCCCGCTTTGCCGAGGAGATCGGCGTCCTCTATGTCGCGGTACCCACTGACGAGATGCAGTCTCCCGCCTTCACCGAAAACCCCGAGGACCGCTGCTACCACTGCAAGCGGCCCCGTTTCGGCCGCCTGGCCGGTATCGCCCGGAACGAAGGGTTCGTGAACATCCTCGACGGCGAGAACACCGACGATCTGAACGACTACCGCCCCGGCCGGCGGGCGGCACGGGAGATGGGCGTCATCAGCCCCCTCCGCGAGGCGGGGCTCTCCAAGGCGGAGATCCGCACCCTGGCACGACACCTCGGGCTCGCGGCCTGGAACCGCCCCGCATCCGCCTGCCTCGCGTCCCGGATCCCCTTCGGCATGGCGATCACGGCCGAGCGCCTCGCCCGGATCGACCGGGGGGAGATGTTTCTCCAGGACGCGGGCATTGCCGGCGATGTCCGGGTGCGGCTGACCAGCCCGGACGCCGTCCGGATCGAACTCTCCACCGAAGGCCTGACCCGGATCGTCCGGGAGCCGCTGCGCACCCGCACCCTAGCGTTTTTCCGGGAGCTCGGCTTTCGCTATATCGCCGTCGACCTCTCGGGCTACCGCATGGGGAGCCTCAACCCCGAGGGGGCCGCGGGCGGCGGCGCCACAGAAGAATCCAACCCTACCCATCACAGAGGAGAACCATCATGAACGTCGTTGCATCAACCATTAACGGCGAGACGTTCCGATGGCGGCACATCCGAGCGCAAGCCGCGTCACAAGAGCGTCCCCAGCAGGGCCCGCCAGCCGAAAAAGACGGCGAGCCCTACGGCGATGGTGGCCAGGAGGTTCCTGGTGAGGACGCCGATCCCCGTGGCGGCCAGGGCCGCGATCAGGTAGGCGTTGGTAAAGGAGAGCTCCCACTCCCCCTTGGGGAGCAGCACCGCCGGCAGGATGATGGCCGTGAGGACGGCCGGCGGGATGTACTGGAGCGAGGAGGCCATCCATTGGGGCATCCGGATCCGGTCGGCCAGGGCGAAGAGGACATAACGGATGCCGAAGGTCACCGCCATCATGCCCAGGATGAGGATCCATTCGTTCGCGCTCATGCGGCAGCCCTCCTTCCGGTCTTCTCGGCGATCCGCGCCGTGATGATGCCGGAGAAGATCCCCACGAAGGCCGAGACGATGATCCCCAGCTTGTAGGGCAGGCCCAGGGTCACGAGGGACGAGGCTCCGGCCGCGAGGACGCAGACCGCCATGGGGACGTTCCGTACGAAGGGGATGACCATGCCGATGAAGGTGACCGGCATGGCCACGTCGAGCCCCCAGCTCGAGGCATCGGGGATCCGGTCCCCCATCACCAGACCGAGGCCGCACCAGAACTGCCAGTTGAGATACATGGCGATAGACGAGCCCAGCTGGTACCAGTGCTTGAAAGGGGAGCCGTCCTCCCGCTGGAAGCGCCGGACGGTCACGGCGAAGGTCTCGTCGGTCAGCCAGAAGGCAAGGGGAATCCGCCATCGCTGGGGCAGGCGCTGGAGGTAGGGGAGCAGGGTGGCGCTGTAAAGCATGTGCCGGAGGTTGACAATGAAGGTCGTCAGGATGATGATCGCCGTCGGCACATGGGCGGCCACCAGCCCCACGGCGATGAACTGGGCCGACCCGGCGAAGACCATCGCGGCCATGGCCATCCCCGCGGCGGGCGAGAGGCCGGAGGTCACGGCCAGGGCGCCGTAGATCAGCCCAAACGGAAATGCGCCCAGTAGCAGCGGGAAGGTGTCCCGCGCCCCGGAGATGAATTCGTGCTTCGGCGTTGACAAGGATTTCACTCCAATCCGGTTCCATAAAAACGGCGGCCCGGCCTGGAGCGCGTTCTTGGCGATGGACGTATTTCATCAACGAGCGCATCCGCCGGGCGGATTTCCGATACAAGAGAAGGGCGGCTCAAAAATCGGAAGGACCTTACCGGATATTCGTGTCGAGGTCAAAAAAAAATCCCGTCCCGGCGCTGCTGGTGGAAAAAAGGAGCACCCATGAACGCAGACCCCACCAATCCAGATCCCGTGAAAGAGACCGAGACGGCAGGCCCCGCGGCTCCGAAACCGGATACCCTGAACGCGAACGAAACAATAATGATCCGCGTCCACCGATACCGCTGGCTCATCTTCGCCCTCCTGGCATCCGGATATATCCTCGTCTATTTCCACCGCCTCTGCCCGGCGGTCCTGGCGGTGGACCTGATGCGGGACCTGGCCGCCGGCGGCTCGGTGACCGGGTTGCTGGGGGCCGCCTATTTCTATCCCTACGCCCTGATGCAGCTGCCGGCGGGCCTGCTCTCGGACTCCTGGGGGCCGCGCCGGACCATCACCGTCTTCTTCGTGGTCGCGGCTGCCGGCGCCGTGTTTCTCGGGATGGCGCCCACCGTTTCCTGGGCCATCGTCGGCCGCACCATCGTCGGCATCGGGGCGGCCATGCTCTTCGTCCCCACCCTCAAGATCCTGGCCGAGTGGTTTCGCAAGCGGGAGTTCGCCTACATGACCGGGCTTCTCCTGGCCATGGGCGGGGTCGGCACCCTGACGGCGACGGCCCCCCTGGTCTGGCTCAGCAGCCGGATGGGATGGCGGAGCGCCTTTGTGCTGGTAGGCATCCTGACACTGGTCATGGCGGTCCTCGTCGGAATCTTCGTCCGGAACCGCCCGGCGGACCTGGGGTGGCCGTCGCCCCTCGAACCGTCCCCTGGAGTGGACGGCGCCGGCAACGGTCTGGTCGTCGGTATGAAGCGGGTCCTCTCCAGCGGCCCCTTCTGGGCCCTGGCCGCCTGGTTCTTTTTCGATCTCGGCATCTTTTTCTCCTTTGCCGGGCTCTGGGGCGGGCCTTATCTCGTGCACGTGTATGGGATGAGCCGCCAGGAGACCGGCCGGATCCTGGCCATGCTGGCCTTCGGACTGGTGGCGGGGGCGCCCCTGGTGAGCTGGCTCTCGGACCGGGTCTTCCGGCGGCGCAAACCGGTCCTGGTGATCTGTGCGGCGGCCATGATCGTCATGACCGGTCTCCTGGCCTTCCAGACCGACGGCATCCCCGTGTGGGGCCTCTACGCCCTTTTTTTCCTGATGACCGTCTGCGGCAACGCCTCCTGCGTTATCGCCTTCACCATGAACAAGGAGCTCTTCCCCATCGAGATCGCCGGAACGGCCACCGGCCTCGTCAACCTCTTCCCCTTTGCCGGCGGCGCTGTCTACCAGCCGCTGCAGGGATACATCCTCGAGCGGTGGGGCGGCGGCCCAGGGGAGGGCTTCTCCACGGCCGGCTACGAGGCGGCCTTCCTGGCCCTCTTCATCACCGCCTTCGCCGCCTTCGGCGCGGCCCTCCTGACCCGGGAGACCCTGGAAGGCCCGTGAAGCGGCCGGGGCGGCCCCGCGCCGGGTCAACGACTGGCTGGTGGGTCAGGCCCGCAGCCTGGCCGCCCAGGCGATGTCCACGGCCGCCCTGCCGGCGGCGGCGTCGGTGCGATCCGCCATGCGGGAGGACCTGGACACGCTGATCCAGGCTACTCCGCAAAGACCAGCCGCACCTCGAAGCTGATGGTGTCGTAGACCTGGTGCATGCCCAGGCGCTTGAAGAAGCGGGCCGAGCCGTAGATGACGCCCCAGCGGGTCCGGTCGATGTCGAAATGGGCCTCGGCGGCGAACCCGCCGTCGCCCAGGCGGTTGACCGTGGCGGGAAACCGGAGGGGCCGGGTGATGCCGCGGAGGGTGAGGTCGCCGGTAATCTCAACGTTGGCTGCCGTAGGGGTGGCGTCGTCCAGCGGGATGACGGTGCGGATGGTGAACCCCGCCCGGGGGAACATCCGGACGAAGAAGAAGTCGTCGGACTGGAGGTGTTCCACCAGCACCGGCGCCAGCTCATCCCCCGCCAGGTCGATGGTCTGGATGCTCGTCATGTCCACCTCGAAGGCCCCGGTGACCTCGCCGCCGTCGATCCGGACCGCCCCGCCCCGGAGGGCCACGGTGCCGTAATGCCGGCCATTGGCGTTCCGGCCGGTCCACTGGATGAGCGACAGGCCGGGGACGGCCGGGTAGGAGCCGTCTTCAAATCGGAATACGGCATCGGAGACCGGGGCTGATTCGGGGCCGCTCCCCTCGAGTGGGTAGCCGGATGCCTGCCAGGCGGCGATGCCCCCCTCGAACACGGTGACGTGCTGAAACCCCATACGGAGCATCTTTTCGGCGGCGACGGCCGCATCCATGGAGCCGGCGCCCGCGCCATAGAGGACCACGGGTGCGTCCAGGTCGCGGGTGACGGCCTCGAGCTGCTGGGGAAAGGTCACCTCGTAGACGCAGGCATTGGCGGCGCCGGGCAGGTGGACGGCCGCGTAATGCTCGCCGGGGAGGGTGTCGATGAGGATGGGGGCGTCGGCCCCGGCCATGCCTGCCTTCAGGGCCTCGGCGGAGATGGTGGACAATGCATTGGGCTGGTGCATGATGGACCTCCTTTTCTCGGGATCTGCCGGTCCGATCCCCCGGAGGGATTCACGGGGGAGGGGTCTGGAAAGGACGGACCGTGCCGGACGGCTATGGTTGCTGACTGTAATGAAGATAGGCTAATGGGCGGCGGCGCATTGTCAAGGGTCGGGGATATCTCTTGACACCAGGGGCGAATCGCATTAGTCATCGGTTTTCTTAAGGCAGATGCATGTTGCGACTGCCGGGGCGGACGAAGGGTGGGAGCGGAGGCGGCGGAGATGGGAAAGGTGATGGGTGCGCAGGCGGGGAGCCAGATGGAATCGGCGAAAAGAACGCTCATGTACCGGTATCTGATGGTGCTCACCATCGCGTCGGGTGCCGGGCTGCAGGGGTGGCGGACGCTGTTCGACAATTTCGCGGTGAATGTGGCGGGGCTCGAGGGGCAGCACATCGGGGTCATCCAGTCGATCCGGGAGATCCCGGGCTTCATGACCTTCCTGGTGGTCTACGTCCTCTTCCTGATGCGGGAGCACCGGCTCTCGGCCCTGTCGATCCTGATGCTTGGCGCCGGCGTCGCTGCCACGGGCTTCTTTCCGTCCTATCCGGGCCTCATCCTCACCACCTTCGTCATGAGCCTGGGCTTCCACTACTACGAGACCACCAACCAGTCCCTGACCCTGCAGTATTTCGACCGGGAGACGTCGCCCTGGGTCTTCGGCAAGCTCCGCAGCATCGCCGCCGCCACCAATATCGCCGTCGGCCTCGGAATCTACGTGGCCGACGCCTTCCTGGACTACCAGTCGCTCTTCCTCCTGGTCGGCGGGGTGGTCGCAGCCATGGGCCTCTGGGGGTTCTCCCAGGACCCCACCCACCGGGACGTCGTCCCCCAGCGGAAGAAGATGGTCTTCCGGCGGCGCTACTGGCTCTTCTACCTGCTCACCTTTCTGGCCGGGGCCCGGCGGCAGATCTTCATCTCCTTTGCGGTCTTCCTCATGGTCAAGAACTTCGGCTTCACGGTGCAGGAGATCACGATCCTCTTCGTGGTCAACAACATGGTCAACTATTTCCTGAGCCCTTTCATCGGCCGGTGCATCATCCGGTACGGTGAACGCCGGGTCCTCTCCCTGGAGTACGGCGCCCTGATCTTCATTTTTCTGGCCTATGGCATGGTCCAGGAAAAATGGCTGGTGGCCCTCCTCTACATCCTCGACCACATCTTTTTCAACTTCGCCATCGCCATCCGGACCTATTTCCAGAAGATCGGCGATCCGGCGGACATCGCCCCGAGCATGGCCGTGGGCTTCACCATCAACCACATCGCGGCGGTCTTCTTTCCCGCCATCGGGGGGATGCTCTGGATGATCGACTACCGGATACCCTTCTGGTTTGGTGCGGGGCTGAGCCTTTTCTCGTTCCTGGCGGTCCAAGGGATTCGCACCGGGCGCTGATCCGCCCGGCGCGCCGCAGTCTTTCTCCGGCGCCGGCCCCGCCTTGCCTGAACAACAGCCGTCATGCCCAAACCCCGCCTCACGCCCGATCGGGTGCACCGGGACGGCTGGACCGGCGCTTGATGACGACCTGCCACGCCCCGTTGTCGTCCCCCTCCGGTTCGATGGCGATGTCGACGTCGAGAAACCGGCGGATCACGCGGGCGTTGGTCCGGGTGTGACGGGAGGGCGGAAGGGTCCGGAAGCGCCCGCCCCCGGCCAGGGCCATCGGGACCAGGAGCTGGTCGGCCAGGCGTCGGCCCACCGGAACATCGGCTGCCAGGTATTCTTTTGCCTCGCTGACGAGGCCCCGGGCCACCGCCTCGGCGGGCACGCCCCGTCGTCCGAAGCCCGCGAAGGTTTCGGTGAGCGCGTCGCTCTCCACCGACAGGATGGCGATGTTGCCGGGCCCGGCGGAGTTTCGGATCTCCTCGACAGAGAGCTGGTCGTCGCTGATGGCGAGGCTGCTGCGGATGACGTCGATCTCCCGCTCGGCGATATGGCGGGGGAGCCGCGCCACCGATGCCCGGGCAAAGCATCTGCGAACCGTTCCCCGATGGATGAGGTCGACGGGGTCGAGGGCGCGGACGGGAGTGATGGTCACGGCAAACCGCCCCCCGCCGGCCGGGAAGAAGCCGGGCCGGTGGAGTGCCGCGGTGATTTGCGGACCCATCTCCCGGATACGGGGAAGGAAAGTCTGGTCGAGGAAGTCGAACGGGGGGGCAAAGGGGTTGTGGGTGCCTCCCTCCAGCAGGAGGTTTGAGCCGGCCTCCGCCGTGAGCAGGGGCGGCAGGACGGCCTGGAGCACCAGGGTGGCGCTGCCGGCGCTGCCCACGTCGAAATGGTGCCGGCCCGGCTCGATCCCCCGGGGCCGGAAGGTCAGGCGGGTCGATCCCAGAGCGGCGCCCTGGGCCTCGGCGCGCCCGACAGCCGCGGCGGCCAGGACGGCCGTAAGGTGCTGGCGCATCAGCCCCGGGCGCCGCCGGTTGGCCCGGATCCGGTGGATGGTGAACGGGCTGCCCGTGGCCACCGAGAGGGCAAGGGCTGTGCGGAGGATCTGGCCTCCGCCTTCGCCGGCCGCGCCATCGATCTCGATCATCGGATCCTCCTTTTCGCCCATGTCCGCCGGGTCAGGGTCCTTCCCCCGGCAGCAGCGCCAAGCGGTGCCGGTCCTCGTAAATGGGGCGGCCGACCTCCCCGGGGGCATCGGGCGGCGGTGGCGCGTCGAACGCATCCCGGAGCTCCCGGAATACCGCCATCTGGTCGGGTGTCAGGTGCCTGGCAAGGGTGGCTTCGGTCTCCGCCTCGATGGCCTTGAGGCGCGCCCGGAGATCCGATTCGGGGAGGTCCTCCCGCCAGTGCCGCCGGAAGAGGCGGCGCTTCCTGCGGAAGTCCTTCTGGATGATGGGCCGGATTTCGGCCCAGGCATCCTCGCTCAGGTCCAGGCGATCTTTCAGCATGCGTTGGAACCGTCGGGCCTCCGCGCCCCTTGGGGGGCCGAATTTTTCGTGGGGCCGGTGCCATCGCTTCCGCAGCCGATGAAGATTGTTTTTGAAATCCTCCAGCTTTTCCTGCTGTTCAGGGGTCAGCAGCTCCCGGATGGCTTGAAAATGCTGCTCAATGATGGCGTCCAGTTCGCCGGTATGCTGGCGCCGGAACTCGAAGAGCGCTTCTTCCAGCTCGCCCAGGATCTCGGCGGTTTTTTCCCGCTGCTCGGGGGTCAGGGCCAGTGCGCCGCCGATCTTCTCCATGAAACGGGGAAACAGGAATGCGGCCGGACCGCGGACCATCTTCTCGAAACGGTGCTTCGTGTAGATGTGCGTCGCCAGGGCGCCCACGGCCGCGCCCGTGAAAAACACCAGCAGGATTCCCGCCATCACTTTAAGCTTGATGTGGTTCATCTAAAAAAATCCTATGGACTGCACCAGGCTGAAGTCGAGGGGATCGCTGATATAGAGACGGGCCATCTCGTATTCGGCCTGGGAGCCCCCCTGGAGAGCCACCACCGACAGGACCAGCACCAGGGCGCACGCCGCCGCGGCAAACCGCCAGGAGAGGCCCGCGAACTCGTCCAGGATCCGAGGCCGTGCACCCACTGCCGGAAGGGTGCGGATCCGGGCCATGACCGCCTCCTGCCATCCGTCCGGGACAGGGGCGGCGGCTTTTTCACGATAGGCCGCCGCCATGATCGCCTTCAGCCGGTCTTTTTTCAGTGGTTTCATCGTTCCTCCTCGCGCCGGGCCAGCCCGGAGATGATGGTTGCGAGCTTTTTTCTCGAGCGGAAGGCCCGAACCTTGACGTTGGTGACGCTCCATCCGAGCAGCCTGGCCGCCTCCTTCCCTGTCAAGCCCTCGAGGTAGACCAGCTCGATGACCATCCGGTCTTCGGCGGAGAGCCGGTCGAGGGCCGCGTTCAGCACCTCCCGGGCCTCCTGCTGCCGCCCCATTTCCTCCTGGGCCTGGCCCGAGGCGTCCGACAGGGTCTTTTCAAGCCAGGTCGACTGGGCCTCGGTGAGGGTGCTCATGGGCGTTTCACGATTGCGGTAGTGCTTTCGCCAGAAATCGTAGCAGGTACGCACGGCGATGGAGGACAGCCAGTGCCGGAAGCTGCCGTTCCGTTTGAATCCCGGCAGGGACTGGTAGGCCCGGATGAAGACCTCCTGGGCCGTCTCCTCGACCTGGTCGTAGGGGAGATGCTTTTTCAGGATGCCCAGCACCGGCTGCTCGTATCGCTTCAGGAGCGTTTCGAATGCGTTGGCATCCCCGTC
>CAJXSB010000042.1 GCA_913060435.1 uncultured Desulfococcus sp. | reverse complement strand
GGGCTGGGTCCGGGAGCGGTTCGGCAGCCCCGACGCATTTTTTTCCCGATTCTTCGTTGCCAACTACTGTCCGCTCATGTTCCTGGACGACGCCGGTCGGAACCGGACGCCGGACAAGCTGAAAAAGGCCGAGCGGACGCCGCTCTTTGCCGCCTGCGATGCCGCCCTCCGGGATACGGTCGACTATTTCAGCCCCCGCTGGGTGATCGGCGTCGGCGCATTTGCTTCGGCCCGGGCCCGGGCGGCGCTTTCGGAAATGGATGTCCGGATCGGAAGAATCACCCATCCCAGCCCTGCAAACCCGCAGGCCAACCGGGGATGGGCCGCCAGGATCGAGGCTGAACTGGCCGCGCTGGGCGTGACGCTCGGGTCTTGAGTGGCCTTAACCCACGGCCGGGGCACCTCCCGCCGGCGCATCGACGAGGAGTGCATTGAGGGCGTGGATGACCGCCGCCTGGGGGCGGTCCTGGAACATGCCGAAGGGCGCGGCGTCATCGGAAGTAATCCCCCGAAGGAACAGATACCGAACACCGCCGAAATGGGTGTCATAGTCATAGCCCGGCAGGCGGAGCTGCAGATAGCGGTGGAGCGCCAGGGTGTAGAGGTGGTATTGCAGGATGTAGAAGTCTTCGGCCATGACTTCCTGAAGGACCTCGGGACGGTAGTCCTCGGGCTGGTCGCCGAGGTGGTTCGATTTCCAGTCCACAACCCAGAATCGTCCCTGGGAGCGAAAGACCAGGTCGATAAATCCCTTCATGTACCCTGCCTTTCGCGAGAATTCGAGACGCCCGATCCGCTCGGGAAAATCCCCCGAAGGGCCCGCTATGCCGTGTTGGGCAAAGACCGAAGCCAGCCGGCGGGGCGGCACGGACCTGAGGGGGAAATAGAAGGCCATCTCGTTGATGCGCTCTTTAGGCGGGACCGAAGAAAGCCTCATGGGCGGGGCGTCTCCGGCATGCGCCGCCGCATCAGGGCCAAGTGCCAGTCCCGCCACCTTCCCGATCATTTCCAAGACCACCGGTATCCATGCATCGCTGAAGCGGTATTTCCGTAGGGCGGTCTGGATCAGGGGGGCGACATCCGTGGGCCGGGTCTGGGTGAAATCGACGTGCTCGAGGATGTCGTGCAGGCAGGTGCCGGCCCGCGCTCCCCGGGGAAAGGCGAAGATGTCCGGCGCCTCCCGGGCGGGGCGGGGCGGATCGTTGATCTCCGCGGCTGCCGCGACCCCGGTCCCGGCGTCGTGGTCGGCCAGCTCCGCCGGATCATGGATGCCGCCGATGCGTCCGCCGCCGTCGGTCGCCCCGGCAACCATCGCGGAGAAGCTCGACACCGCGGCATCGTCGGGAATGCGGCCGGAGAAGTGCCGTGCCGCAAGAGACTCCCCGCCATCCTGCGGAGGGGAATACCGGATTCCCCCGGCATCGGGCAGCGGCTGAATCCGGAGGGTGCCGCCGGCCCGTGCTTCGAGTTCGGCCATATCGGCATCCCAGTCCGCTTCATCCATTGCCTTGATCCGTTTTTCCAGGGTCCCGAGCAGGTCGCCGCTGTCGGGATCCTCCGGCCGGCCGTGGAAAAGGTAGGCCGGGGCCGAGGTTTCGGTCTGCGGGATGCGCCCCCATGCCGTGGTGCAGCCATGCCGGGCCCGGGTCAGGGCCACGTAGAAGAGGCGCAGGTTCTCTGCCAGGGCCTCCTTTTCCGCCAGCATCCGGTGCCGTGCCGTCTCATCCGAGCCCAGGTCGCAGGTCAGGCGACGCCCCGAGGCGTCGTCGTGGAAGAGGATGCCGTTTTCCGTATCCCGCAGCCGGGACGGACGCCATCCCAGGGGACAGAAGACCACCGGGTACTGGAGGCCCTTGCTCTTGTGGATCGTCACCAGGGTGACGGCGTTTTCGTCGCTCTCCAGGCGGAGGGGGTGCTCTTCTGTGCGCTGATCGCCCGGGAACCGATGCTCGGAGAGCCAGGCGGCGAGCCTCTGGGGCGTCTTGTGCCCGGCCAGGCTGGCCTGATGGAGGAGTTCGCTCAGGTGGAGGGCGTTCGTGCACCGCCGTTCGCCGCCGGGCAGGCCCATCAATCGCGGCAGGACGCGCTCTTCGGCAAGAAACGCCCGGAACATCCGGATAAATCCGCGCTCCTGCCAGAGGCGGTGGTAGACGCCAAACCGGGCCAGCTGATCTTCCCATGCCGCTTCGTCCCGGACAGCCTCGGCCAGATCCTCCCCGCGCCACCCCATCATGTCCGTGGCCAGCGCCGCGCGGATGCGCCGGTCGCTGCGGGGCTCGGCCAGGGCTGCCAAAACCCTTGCCGTCTCGGCCGCCTCGCGGCTGTCGAATATGTCGCCGGTGTTGCAGAGGACCGCGGGGATCCCGAGCAGGTTCAGCACCGACTGCACCTCCGCCGCCTCCCGGTTCGTCCGGGTCAGCACCGCGACGTCGCCCGCTCGGAGCGGCGCGCCGCCCAGGGTGGCCCGCCCCTGCTGTCCCAGCCACAGGAGCCGGGAGATCTCGTCGGCCGTCGCCTGGATGACCTTCTTCACGGCGTCGCCCTTGGTCCCTTCGCAGACACGCCAGCACGTGAAGGGAGGCGGGGTCTCGCCGTCAATGGCGAGCCCGGAGTCCCCCTCTTTCTCCCTGGATGGAACGGCGGGGAAAAAGGGGATTTCTCCAAAGACAAAGGCACGGGGGTGTCCGCTGAAAACCGCGTTGACGGCGGCGATGAGCTCGCGGGTGGAGCGCCAGTTGGTCAGGAGGGTGTAGCGGGCCGCGGCCTGTTCCGCCGCTGTCATATAGGCGAAGATATCGGCGCCGCGGAAGCTGTAGATGGCCTGCTTGGGGTCGCCGATCAGGAACAGGAGGTGCCCGGGGGCGTCAAAGACCGTCTGGAAGATGTGGTACTGAACCGGGTCCGTGTCCTGAAACTCGTCGATGAGGGCGGCCTGGTACCGTCCACGGATGGTTTCGGCCAGGAGGGCTCCGCCGGGGCCCTTGAGGGCATCGCTCAGGTTGCGAAGCAGATCGTCGAAGGACTGGGTGTTGGCATCGCGCATCCGCTGCCGGACCTGCTCCCCTGCGAAGGCAAAGAGGGATCGCTTGAGGTGAATGAGCCGACGTTCGTAGATCGACAGCAGGGTTTTGTGGGCCTCCTTGAAGGCGCCGCAGGCCTCGAAAAACGGGTGGACGGGCGGGCTGCAGTTTTTCTTGGTCCCCTTCTTCAAATGGGTTGGCGTGAATTTTTCGAATTTGTCGGGCAGCACGGGATGCGGCGAAACCGGGCGGAGGTAGGCGTCCATGAGCTCCACCCATGCCGGTATGGATTTGGTGCTGTAGCTTCTTCGATTCAGGGCCGGGGTTTCCATGAGAAGGGCTTCGATGTCGGCCTTTGCGGCTGCCCAGCATTCCTGGAGGGCGCGGTAGGCGGCCTTGAATTCGGCTTCTGCGGCCCGCGGGTCGGGCGGCGCCTCGTCCGGGATGACGGTGATGCCGGGCTGGACGAGGGGGTTGGCGACCAGGGCAAAGAGGCGTTCGGGGCTGGTCCGGGTCAGGGCGTACCGGACGAAGGTCGGGTCTTCGGCATAGAGGCGGGTCCGCCAGAAGTCCTCGACGACGATTCTCCGGATGCGGTCCTGGTCGGTGGTCAGCTCGGTGTCGAAAAGCGTTCCGCTCTCGAAGGCGTTCTCCCGGAGCATCCGGTTGCAGAAGCCGTGGATGGTGAAGATGGCGGCCTCGTCAAAGTCCCGGATCGCCTCTGTGAGCACCGAAACGGCGTCTACTGCGGCAAGGCCGCATCTTTCGGCCAGGTGGACGAGAAAATCATCCGACGCACCCTCCCCCCGGAACACTCGGAGTGCCGCCTTGAGGCGGTTCCGGATCCGCCCCTTGAGCTCTTCCGTGGCCGCCTCGGTGAAGGTGACCACCAGGATCTGACGGATGGCGATCCGCCGTTCCAGAAGCAGGCGGAGGACGATGCCCGTAATGGTGAACGTTTTCCCCGTGCCGGCGCCCGCCTCGATGAGGGCGGTGCCGTCCAGCGGGCTTTCCAGCAGGTTGAAGGCCGGTGTGGATGCGCCGTCTCCGGTCATGATGTCATCCCATGAGTTCACGGTGGTCGATCAGCGGCCCGAATACGGCGACAGCCGTCTCCTGGAAGGCGTCATCAAAGGGGTCGTCGTCGCCCACGCACCGCTGAAAATAAGGGTTGTCGCCTTCGCCGGTGCCGAGGTAATTGCGCCAGCAGCGCTGGGCGGCCCTGAGGGCCTCTGCCGCGGACTTTTTCCTCCCCTTGTGCTGCTCGGCAAAGGCGAGGGACGACCGCGGGAAAAAGGGCAGCGGCCGCCGGAGCCCTTCCTGGTACACGGCCAGGAGACGGGCGAGATGGCGCGGGGCTTCCGGGACCGGGGGGAGCGCCCAGATCCGGTCCGTGCCGGCAACCACCGACTCCCGGGGATGGCTCCCGTCGGCGGCGTTGAGCCCCAGATGGTAGATCCATGCCGCCAGCAGGTCCCGGGCCTTGACCGTGGCGAACCGGTAGTGGATGCGTCGCCCCCCCCGGATGTCGGCGATCCGGCCGGTCAGGGTGAATGCCTCGACAGGGAGGTGGACCTCGACGGGTTGTTCATCGGGCGCTTCGACCAGCGGGGCGATCCTTTCGAAAAAGGCCTCTGCCTCGTCTGACAGGTTCTCGTAGAGGACGTTGCCCACCTGGCCGTGGGGGAGTTCCCCGGCGCTCCGTTTCAGGGGGAAGAGGGCCGAAGGCGGCTGCCCGGCCATCCGGTTGGCGAGCAGGTCGCCCCCCAGGCGATACCGGTCGAGCCCTGCAATGTCGAAGGGCTCCTTTTCGGGGATGAAGGCGTCGTCTTCATCGAGGTAGATTCCCAGGCGGTGATTCAGGAGATACTGGTGAGGGTTGGCGAAAAAGCGGCACAGCTCCGCGAGGTCGACGCTCTCCTGTGGCGGCTCGGGTTCCGGTAGCCCTCTGGAGATGAAGGGTACGGGTGCCGACCGCCCCGCGGCCAGCTGCCTGGCGGCCGCCAGATGGATGCCGGAATAGCTGAACAGGCCGTCATTCCCGCTGCTTTTCCGGAAATAGGCCGGGCTGAATGCCTGGAGCCGGTGAAGCGTTACCAGCCCATCCGCGGCGGATCCCCCGCCCGCGAGGGTGAAGCCGCGTTCGATGGTGTCGAGGAGCTCGCTCACCAGAACCGACGGCGGAATGGGGGAATTGTCGTGGATGCTCTGCCCGACATAGCTGATGTAGAGCTTTTCCCGTGCCGACAGGAGGGTCTCCAGGAAGAGGTACCGATCGTCCTTTCGGCGGGACCGGTCGCCGGGCCGGGGGCGGGCGGCCATCAGGTCGAAGCCCGGGGCCGGCGTGCTGCGGGGGTATTCGGTGGAATTCATCCCGAGCAGGGCGATGACCCGGAAGGGAATGCTCCGCATGGGCAGCATGGCGCAGAAGGTGACGCCGCCGGTGATGAACCCGAACCCGAAGGCGTCCCGCTCGAGGCGTTCGGCCAGGTAGGACCGGACGACCCGTCGGCTGACGGCGCGGTCAAATTCGGCCCTGCCGGCGGTCGACGCCAGATCGGCGACGGCGTCATCGATCATCTGGATTTCTCTTTCGGCCGCGGTGTCGACCTCGAAGAATGCGTCGACGACGCTGTTCAGGAATGCGGCCCACGCCGCCGGCGTCCGGTCCTCCTCCAGATCCGCCGCGTGGGTGAAGAGCCGCTGGGTGAACTCGAGCAGGCCGCCAAGGGCGGCGGTTTCCGAGCCCTCCATGGCATCGAATGGCAGGATGCCATCGAAGGTCCGGGTCTCCCGGCCCGCCATGGCGTATCCCATGAGGAGGCGGTCGAGGCCTGCCTGCCAGGTGTGCTCCTCGGTCTCGGGCAGCCCCAGCCGGGCCCGGCTGCTGCCGTCGATACCCCAGCGGATGCGGGCCTCGCGGATCCAGTGGCGGATCCGCTCGACGTCCGCCTCGTCGAGGTCGAATTTCCGGCGGATCCAGGGCGTTTCCAGGAACGCCGCCACCTGGGCGGCCCCGAGGCGCCCGTCGCCCAGGTCGAGGAGATTCATGAATGCTTCGACGAGACGGCTTTCGGTGCGGGCGCCGCGGTCGGCGATGCTGAAGGGGATGCGTTTCGGGTCGTCCGGGGGGCGGTCGAAGACGGCCTGGATGTAGGGGGCGTAGGCCTCGATGTCCGGCGCCATGACCAGGACATCGCCGGGCCGGAGGGTCTCATCGGCATCAAACATGGCCAGGAGATGGTCGTAAAGCACCTCGGTTTCACGCATGGGGCTGTGGCAGGCGTGGACGGAGATTGATGGGTCGCCGGGAGGTACGGCGGCCGGGGGGGCTGCTGCCGATGGCCGTTCGATGCGCTCCAGGATGTCGGACTGGATGCTGGTGAGCAGCGAGTCCCGCCCGGGGGGGGCGAACATATCGTCGCTTTCCGGATCGAAATCGTTCAGCATGTCGAAAAAATCCCGCCCCAGAATCCCGAGGGAGGCCAGGAGGCTGTTCTGCCCGTCGAGGTGAAGCGCCGCCTCGGGCACCGCCTTGTCCCGGGCGCTGCGGATGAGACGGCGGTGCTCCCCGCGGGAGAGGGTGTCCCCCCAGAAATCGGCGCAGGGGTTCATCAGGAAGAGGTTGACCTCCCGGTGGTGCGAGATGGCGTCGAGGATCTCCATGTGGAAACGGGGCAGGCTCGAGATGCCGAAGACCGAGACCCGCTCGGGGAGGGCCTCCGAGAGGAGGGGCGCATCCCGCAGCAGCGACACGAGGGATCTGGCCAGGGCCGCGCGGTGCCCCCTGCGGCGTCCCTCGGAGAGGCGGCGCCAGAGGGACGGCTGCCAGCCCGCACCGCCGCCTGCTTCCCATTCGAGAATCCAGTCGGGGCGGAAGGTCAGGTACTGGTCGAAGAGGTCTGCGATCCGTTGGGAGAGCTGAAACCGTTTGAGGTCTCCGTCGCCGCCGTCAAGGTAATGCTTCAGCGCTGCGAATTCCGGGTCCCCCATGCATGCCGGCAGGATCTCCATGAGGCGCCATGCCATCACCGGCCGGTCGAACGGGGTGTTTTCGGGCAGGTCCGGGAGGACGGCCCGGAAGACATTGGCGTAGATGAAATCATTGGGGAAGGGAAAGGTCATGTTGGCGGAGATGCCGTGGCGGCGGGCCAGGGCCATGGCGATCCACCGCTCCATCCCCAGGCTCTGGACGACGACGATCTCCGGCGCCATGGGATCCTGCTGGGGCCGCCGGAGAACTTCGGCCAGGGCCGCCACCAGGGATTCCAGCCGGTTGCCGGTGAAGAGATGGAGGTGCTTCATGCCGACCTTCATCAGTAGACCTTGCGCGCCCCGAAGCTCGAACCGATGACGGTGAAGCTGTTCTCGACGATGAAGAGGGCTTTCGGGTCGATTTTGAAGACGGCCTCTTCAACCCGCTTCATTTGGATATTGTTGGTGATGGCCATGAGCAGGAGCTTGTCGTTGCCGCTGTAGACCCCCCGCCCCTTGAGGAAGGTGGCGCCCTGGTGAAGGTCATGCACGAGGACGTCGGCGATCTCCTCGCTCTGGTCGCTCACGATGAAGATCACCTTTCGCTGGTTGAAAAGGCCCAGAATGTTCTCCAGGGAGACCGAGGTGATGAAGACCAGGATGACGGAGGCGATGAAGATGTCCGCATCATAGTAGGCGATGACGAAGCTGAACAGCACGGCGTTGAAGATCAGGTAGAGCTTGCCGAATCCGAGGTTGAACTTCTGGTTCAGGATGACGGCAATGATATCGAGCCCGCCGCCGGAGCCGAGGGAGCGGAGGACGATGCCGACGCCGCTTCCGCAGAGGATGCCCCCGGCAACAGCGGCGTAAAGCTGCTCCTGGATGCCGAAATCGAGGGAGATCAGCTCGGAGGTCGCCGTGAGGGCCATCACTCCGTAGAGGCTGTAGAAGAAAAACCGCCGGCTGATGAAAAACCAGCCGATGGCGAAAAGGGGCAGGTTCAGCAGAAGGTACCAGATTCCCGGGCTGAGCCACTGGGTCTTGTAAAAGAGGAGCAGGGCCGTGCCGTAGATGCCGCCGGTGATGAAGTTGTGGTGGACGATAATGCCCTTGGCCCCCAGGGAGAAGAGGGTCGACCCGAGGGTGATGAGCAGAATATTCCACACGGGGGAGTAGGTGTATTTTTTCAGATTCATGATGCCGGAATGATAATGAATATGGTGGTTGTCTCTCCGCTGCCGCCGTACGCCGACGGGGGCGCGATGGAAAGCTGCGGGGCCTGCGGCGTTGCTCCGTCGTCGCTGCCCGACGGCATCAGCGGTCCCCCCATAGCAGGATATCCCCGGCAAGGCAAGCCTCATGATGCCCCGCATGGCGCAGCCCGCGCAGCCGCCGCCGGAGGGCTCCGACGGTCGCCGCCGTCTCAGGAGAATGCCTGGGCCGCGCTCCTTCGGGAAAAGCCCCCTGCCGAACATCGGTGCAGCCGACGGGCGCCTGCGGCATGATGAGATTTTAATACTTCAAGCAGCGGCTGCTGGAGATGCAGGGGCGAATGAATATGAGGATTTCGGAAATTCTGCGGGAAATCCGGGAGCGCGAGGTCCGTGAAACAGACCTCATCGATCGCTCCGACCTGGAGACCATCCGGGATATGAAGCTGAAGTCCTGCCGTCACTATCGGGAGACCATCGAGCAGCTCTCTGCGGCCCTCCGGCGGATCGACGACGGATCCTACGGCTACTGCAGCATCACAGGGGATGAGATCGGCCTGAAGCGCCTGGAGGTCATCCCCCACGCCACCCTCTCCCTCGACGCCCAGGCGATGGCGGAGCGACACATGCGCTGATGCCGGGCCCCGGCCCCGAGGCGACAGGCCGGGCGGGGGCGTATCCGTCCTCCGGGGTCTTCAGGCCGACGGGCCGGGAAGCGGCACGCCCGGGGACGGCGAATGGCCGCCCCCGGGGCATGGACGCTGGTGACGGCGCTCAGTGGAGGGTCGATTCCTGGCGTTCTTCCAGCAGATTGTCAAGCCAGTCCGGGTCCATTTCCGGCACCGAGGAGAGGAGCAGTTCGGTGTATTCGTGGTGGGGCGGCTTGAGGATTTCCCGCTTGACTCCCTGCTCCACGATGCGCCCCTTGAGCATGACGACGATCTCGTCGGCGATGGCCTTGACGGTGGCGAGGTCGTGGGTGATGAAGAGGTAGGAGACCCCCAGTTCGTTCTGGAGCTCCTGTAGCAGCTCCAGAATCCCTTCGGCCACGAGCTGGTCAAGGGCCGAGGTGACCTCGTCGCAGATGATGAGATCCGGATTGGCCGCCAGGGCCCGGGCGATGCAGATCCGCTGTTTTTCGCCGCCGGAGAGCTCGGACGGGTAGCGGGAGATATACCTGGCCGGGAGCTCCACCATGTCGAGCAGCTCCAGGATGCGCTCCTCCTGCGCCTTGCCGGTCATGCCGAAATAGAACTCCAGCGGACGGCCGATGATCCGCCGAATCTTCTGGCGGGGATTGAGGGCCACGTCGGGCATCTGGTAGACCATCTGCATGCGGCGGAGCACCTCCAGGTCCCTGTTCTTGAGGTCGGCGGACAGCTCCTGCCCGTCGAAGACGATCCGGCCCTCATAGGGCGGCAGCAGGCCGGTGACGACCCGGGCGAGGGTGGTCTTGCCGCTGCCTGACTCCCCCACGACGGCCACGGTCTTCTTGGGCGTAATGGTAAGGTCGATATCCCGGACCACCGGGGCGCCGGGGAGGTAGGCTGCCGAGACGCCTTTGATCTCCAGAATGGCGTCCGTCTTTCGCGCCAGGACATCCTTGTCCTCGCGGAGGGAGCGGATGGAGATCAGATCCCGGGTGTATTCCTTCTGGGGATTTTCCAGAAGCTCCCGGGCCTCGCCCTCCTCCACCAGGTCGCCGTACCGGAGCACCATAATGCGGTCGGCCAGCTGGGCCACGACGGCCAGATCGTGGGTGATATAGATGGCGGCGGTCTGCTGGGCCTGGATCACCTCCTTGATGGCGGCCAGGACCTCGATCTGGGTGGTCACGTCCAGGGCGGTGGTGGGTTCGTCAAAGATGATGATGTCCGGGTCCCCGGCCATGGCCATGGCCACCATCGCCCGCTGCAGCTGACCGCCGGAAACCTGGTGGGGGTAGCGGTAGCCGATCCTTTCCGGATCCGGCAGGTGAAGCCTGCGGTAGAGATCGATGGCCTTTTTCTCCGCTTCCGCGTAGCTCATGACGCCGTGCTGCACCGGCAGCTCGGCAAACTGGTGGATCAGCTTGTGGGCCGGGTTGAAGGAGGCGGCGGCACTCTGGGCCACATAGGCGATCTTGGCCCCGCGCAGCTTCCGCTGTTCACGTTTGGACAGTTTCGTCAGGTCCCTGTCTCCGTAGAGAATGGACCCCGAAGCGATCCTGCAGCCGGTGCGGGTGTAGGCCATGGCCGCCAGGCCGAGGGTCGATTTTCCAGCGCCGGATTCTCCAATGAGCCCCAGCACCTCGCCACGGTCGAGGACAAGGTCGACGCCCTTGATGACCGGCTTCCAGTTCTCACCCGTCCGGGCTTCGATAACCAGATTATTGATTTCCAGTAGATGTTTCATGCTCGTTTCTCCTGATGGTTGAGGGCGGGAGCGGTTCTTTTTCACCTTCCGCCCGTTTTTTTAATGGCTTCGCAGCTGGCTGCTCTGGTGCAGGAACCAGTCGACCACCAGGTTGACGCCGATGGTCAGGACAGCGATGGCCGCCGCCGGATAGAGCGGCGTGAGAATGCCGAAGGTGATGGCGCCCGCGTTCTCGCGGACCATGCTCCCCCAGTCGGCCGTCGGCGGCTGAATGCCCAGCCCCAGGAAGCTGAGGGCGCTGATGAAGAGGAACACGAAGCAGAAGCGGAGGCCGAATTCGGCGATGAGTGGGGGCATGGCGTTGGGAAGGATTTCCCGTCGCATGATCCACCAGAGCTTCTCCCCCCGAAGCCGGGCGACCTCGATGAAATCCATCACTTCGATGTCCATGGCGACGGCACGGGCCAGGCGGTATACCCGTGTGGAGTCGAGGATGGCGATGACGACGATGAGGACCGGGATGGAGGTGCCCAGGACCGAGAGGACCATGAGGGCGAAGATCAGCGTGGGAAAGGCCATGATGATATCCACCATCCGGCTGATGACCTGATCCGTCCACCCCTTGAGGGTGGCGGCCAGGAAACCGCAGGTGGCGCCGACGGTGAAGGAGATCAGGGTGATGAACAGGGCGATGGTGATGGTGTTCCGGGCCCCGTAGACAAGGCGCGTCAGCATGTCCCTGCCCAGCTGATCGGTTCCCAGCAGGTTTTCCGCGCTCGAATTCACCCAGACGTCCCCGACCACTTCGGTTTCCGGGTAGGGGGCGATGACGGGCGCCAGCATCATCACCAGCAGATTGAAAACGATGATGATCATCCCGACGCGGGCGCTGGCGGGTGATTTTTTCAGCAGTTGTATTGCAGTCATTCCAGAATCTCCTTCTATCTTTAGCGGATTCGGTCTTTGTCTGGTCGAACCCCGCCGCTATTTGGGGTTTCTCAGCCTGGGGTTGCTGAGGGTGGAGAGAATGTCGGCGGTCAGGTTGAGAAACACATAGGTAAAAGCGAAGATGAGCCCGCTGGCCTGGACCACCGGAATGTCCCGCTTGGCCACGGAGTCGACCAGGAGCTGCCCCAGCCCGGGATAGACGAAGACGACCTCCACGACCACGACCCCGACCACCAGGTAGGCCAGGTTGAGAACGACGACATTGATGATGGGCGACAGGGCGTTGGGAAAGGCGTGGTGGAGGATCACCCGCCGCCACGAGAGCCCCTTCAGCCGCGCCATCTCAATGAAGGGGCTGGTCAATACGTTGATGATGGCCGCCCGCGTCATGCGCATCATGTGGGCCATGACCACCAGGGTCAGGGTCAGGCAGGGCAGGGCCACGGCATGGATTTTCTGCAGCAGCGTCATCTGCGGGCCAATGTTGGACATGCTTGGGAACATGGTCAGCTGAACGGAGAAAATGGCGATGAGGATGTAGGCGACGAAAAACTCCGGAAAGGAGATGGCGCTCAGCGTACCGATGGAGATGGAGCGGTCGAAAAGGGTGTTCCGGTACAGCGCGGCCAGGATGCCCAGGCCGACGGCGAACGGTATGGAAATCAGCGCCGTGATGCCGGCAAGAAACAAGGTGTTGGAGAAGCGCCATCCGATGAGATCCGCGATGGGCCGTCCGTTGGCCAGGGAGGTCCCGAAATCGCCGCGCAGGAAGGATCCCAGCCAGGAAAAATATCGGACGTGGGGCGGCAGGTCGAGCTTCAGCTCCTTGCGGAAGGCCTCCACCGTCTCGGGGGTGGCGCTCTGGCCCAGGACCGCTTCGGCGAGGTCACCGGGGAGGGCTTCCACGCCCACGAAGATGAGGATGGAGATGACCAGGAGGGTGACAACGCCCAGCCCGAGCCGTCGTAAAATGATGGAAGTATTTGTCTTCATGAGAAAAACCTGTTGCCCTTCGGGAGAACGCAGCATGCCGGCATGACATGCCGGTTCTCCGTGGATTGAATTTGCTCTGGATGTCGCTCGGAGGCCGCAGGCGGCGGCATCACCCCGGTTGAACCCGGCGGGATGATGCCGACGGCGCTGCGGCAGGTGCAGCAGGAGGAATGATCAGGATTTGAACCACCAGCGTTCAGGGCCCCGGAAGCCGTCGAGCTCCCAGTTGACGGCCAGCGGGCCGTGTCCGAGCTTGTCCGTTGCAGCTGCGAGGTCGGCGGCGAACATCGGCACGACCACCCCGCCGTCATCCCGGATGAGCTGCTGCATTTCAGCGTACATATTCCGGCGTTTGGCTTCGTCCAGCTCGGCCCGGGCGCTGACCAGCAGCTCGTTGAAGCGTTTGTTGTTCCACGAGGTGTCGTTCCACGGCGCGCCGGCGGCGTAGGCCGTGCTCAGCATCATGTCCTCGGTGACCCGCCCGCCCCAGAAAACGGCGCACCACTCCTTCTTCAGCCAGACATTGCTCCAGTACCCGTCATTGGGTTCGCGCACCACCTCGATGTCGATGCCCGCCTTGGAGGCCTGCTCCCGGTAGAGAACGCCCGCGTCCACAGCCCCCACGAAGGCCGCCTCGGCGGTGTGGAGCCGGAACTTGGCATCCTTCAGGCCGGATTTTTTCAGGTGAAACTTGGCCTTGTCCGGATCGTACTGCCGCTGGGGCAGGTCCTTGGCATAGAAGCGGTTGGCGCTGCTGACGGGATGGTCGTTGCCCACGGTGCCGTACCCGCGCAGGATGGTCTTGACCATCTGCTCCCGGTCGATGGCGTATTTGAGCGCCAGCCGGACGTCGTTGTTCTCGTAAGGCTTCATGTCGCACTGCATGGCAAAGGTGTAGTGCTTGAATCCGTCCTGCCGCAGGATCTGCAGGTTGGGGGTGCGCTCCAGGAGGTGGACGGTCTTCCGTTCACAGCGGTTCATGACATCGATCTGGCCGGTCTTGAGGGCGTTGGTCCGGGCGTTGACGTCGCTGATGGCGATGGTCTCCACCTCGTCGAAGTGGCCGCGGTCCGGTTTGAAAAAATTGGGGTTCCGCACGGCAAAGGCGCGGACGCCCGGCTCGAAGTCCTTCAGGGCATAGGCGCCGGTGAAGATGCCCGCCTGGACATCCCCGCCCGCCGGCATGATGCAGAGATGGTAGTCGCTCATGATGTACGGGAAGTCGGCGTTGCCGTCCTCCAGGATGAAGGTGACGGTGTTCTTGTCGTCTTTCCGGACATCCGTGATGGCCTTGACGATGGCCTTGGCCGCGGACTTGCTTTCCTCCCCCCGATGGTGGTTGATGGAAAAGATGACATCGTCGGCGTCCATGGTTTTGCCGTTGTGGAATTCCACGCCCTTGCGCAATCGGAAGGTCCACTCCTTGGCATCCGGGGAGGCCTCCCAGCTTTCGGCCAGCTCGGGCACCGGTTTGTTCTCATGGTCGATCTCCACGAGGCTGTTGCCCAGCTGGCCGTAGATCAAGAGCTGCATCATGATATCGGTGATGGCGGCCGGATCGAGCGAGTCGGTGGTGGACCCCCCCGATACACCCAGCCGAAGCCGCCCCCCTTTCTGGGGCGTCTCGGCGCCGGCCGGGCCCGGGAGCAGGGACGGCGAAACAGCGGCCAGGAGCCCCAGGGCTGCGGTGCGGGAGATGAATTCCCGGCGGGATATGGCGCCTTTCACAAAAAGTTCTTCAAGCGTTTTCAAAACAGACATGAAACCTCCTTTTGGAATCGATGGGTATGTGTGTATTCTGCTGCATCGTTATTTGCTGCTTCAGGGGTTGCGGTGTCAGGCTTCGCCAGCCGCTGCATCTTGGCCTTCCGCGTTGTCGATCAGGCCGATAATCCTATCAATGGCGATGCGGTATTCCTGAATTTCCTGCACCTCCAGGTGGCCCAGCCGGGAGACGATCTTGTTTTCAATGGGGTCCGGAAGGTTCTGCCCCATGCGCCGACCCTTCTCCGTCAGCGTGATCAGGGCGATCCTGCGGTCACCGAGATCCGGCACGCGCTCCACAAGGTGTTTTTTCTCGAGCCGGTCGATGAGGCCCGTCATGTTGGACGGGGTGACGTGGAGCCTGCGGCTCAGGTCGGCCGATGACAGCGGCCCGTTTTGGTAGAGTATCCTCATGGCTGCGCTCTGGGAGCTGGTGAGGCCGGAGCTGCGGCTCGACCGGAGGGCATCGTGGTACACGATGCGGTAAAGCTGCCGGATGGCCGCTACGATGGCCTGGATTTCTGGATCGTTTCGGGTCATTTTTGATGCCCATATTAATGTTTAAATCTTTACAATATTAATGGTTGAAAACGAAATAATCAAGATCTAAATATTTTGAGTGCAAGGTTATCTGGTTTGAGTGTCGGGTGCGAACGGTGAAAGGACGTAAGTTTTTATCAAAAATATTAACTTCTTGTTAAAATTAGACGGTGGATGCAATGCAGGGAATATACGGTGAATCAAAAAGAAATTCAGCGCACGATGGACGGGAGAATGCATTCAATTGGTCGGTTTGCCGCAATAAATGAATCGAGGTCGCAAGAGCACGGCGGTGGGATCCATCTCGGCCGAAGCGGCCGTTGATTTGGGGGAAGGAAGCAGGCGCAGGGGGATGCGATGGGGGGCGGCCGGATGCGCTGCTGCGGGCGGCGGCATCCGGCGTTTCGGGGCGGTGCCGGTCGGCGTGGGGCTACGCCAGCTCTTTTTCCCCCCTGGCGATGATCGCCGTCAGGGACTGGCGGATTTTGTCGGGGAGGGGCGGGGCCTGATGCGTCTCCAGGAGGCGCATGATTTTTTCGCGGACCCGGGCCTCCGTGTCTTTCGCCCCGGTGTTCATCCAGTTGCCGTAGGACTCCCGGGTGAAGAGCTCCGGCTGCCAGAGCTCGCTTCGGAAATGTTGGCAGGTATGCATCTCCTGAAGATAGTTGCCCCCCGGACCGACCTTGGCGATGATCTCCAATGCCAGTGTGTCGGCGCTGACCTGAACGCCCCTGAGGTAGCGTTTGACCATCCCGATGACCTCGTCGCCCATGACGAGCTGCTCCACGGCACAGGCCATGCCCATGTCCATATAGCCCACATCATGGATCAGGTTGAGGCCGGCCTGCCCCTGCGCCAGCAGATTGAACGCCGCCTCGGCGCCGGCCTGGGCATCCAGCACCTTGGCGTCCGTCGCACCGGCCAGCCCCCAGGTGGGAAGCCCGAAATGCTGGGCCACCTCGGCCTGGATCGCCAGGCCCAGGCTGATTTCGGGCGCGCCGACGCCCAGCAGCCCGCGACGCATGTCGAGGACGCCGATGTTGCATCCCAGCCCCACGGGGCACCCCGGCTTTCGGAGCTGGCAGATGACGAGCCCCATCAGGGATTCGGCCAGGCCCTGGGCAACCCCGCCGGCCAGGGTGATGGGGCCGGTGGCGCCCGGCTGGATGGTGGGGCCCATCATCTGGGGCATCCACAGGTCCGCGGCAACGAACATCCGTGCCACAACTTCCTCCGGGAAGAGCAGCGGTGATATTGACTCGGGGTAGAGCACGAGAAAGGGTCTTTCCTGAAGCGCTTCGAGTCCGCCGGCGATCTCCGCCGCCATCTCGTAGACCAGCTCGGTCCCCCGGGGGGTGTAGTTGAGAAAGACGATCGGCTTCGTGGTATTGGTGGCCGTGGCGAAGAATTCGTGGAGGTCGGCCGCGTTGGCGGGTACGTCCTGGCAGGAACCCATGGGCATGACCCAGTCGATGTTGGCGAGGGCGTCGGCGATCCTTGCCGCCCGGGAGAGGTCTTCCACGGTGGTCGGGTGGTATTCTCCGGTAAGGGCGTCCTTGGTGTTGGGGCTTGCTGTCGATGTTCCGAAATAGCTGTTCCGGCCGGTAACCTCCAGGGCCCGCTCCCCGCTCCGGCTGTAGAGGGTCCAGCCCTTCGGCGCCGTGGCCAGGCAGCCGGTGACGATGAACTCCGGCACCTTCACGCGGTCGTCCTTGACAATGGCGCCGGCTTTTTTGAGCAGATCCCGGGCGCCCGGGTGAAGCATCCTGAACCCGACCTTGCCCATGATGTCGAAAGCGGCCCTGGCGATGGCATGGATCTGGTCGCTGCGGAGCATTTGAAAGCGGGGTGTGGCTTGAATGGTGGCATTGGTCTGAATGGCCATGGTGATCCTCTCTATGGTTCCGGTGATCTATGTTTCCAGTGGATGAACGCGATATTTTCTGATGGTTTCCATACACGCGGAACGTTGCGATGGCAACACCTTTGCCCGGGGCGCTGGACTTCCCGCCGCGAGGAGTTTTGGAAATGCTCGAGAAAGACCGGCGGGCGGCCGTTCTCAGTCCTTGAACTCCTCGACGAGGATTTCAATGGTCTCTTTGGCGTCGCCGAAGACCATCCGGGTGTTGCTGCGGTAGAAGAGCGGGTTGGGAATACCGGCGAAGCCCGAAGCCATGGAGCGCTTCAGCACGAAGACATTCCGGGCCCGGTCGGCCTCGATGATGGGCATCCCGTAAATGGGGCTGCCTTCGTCCTCCCGGGCTGCCGGGTTCACCACGTCGTTGGCGCCGATGACGATGCAGGCGTCGACCGTATCGATGGTCTGGTTGATGTCGTCCATCTCCACCAGCTTGTCATAGGGCACGTTGGCCTCGGCCAGGAGGACGTTCATGTGGCCCGGCATGCGGCCGGCCACGGGATGGATGGCGAAGGAGACCTCTGCGCCGTTGGCCTCGATCAGGTCGGCCAGTTCCCGGACGGCGTGCTGGGCCTGGGCGACGGCCATGCCGTAGCCCGGCACGATGATGACGCTCGACGCGCCCGCGAGCGTCTCGGCGACCTCGGGCGCGAGGACCTCGCGGTGCTCGCCCTGCTCGCCGGCGGACGATGCGGTGCCCCCCTCGGCGCCGAAGCCACCGAGGATGACGGACAGGAAGGCGCGGTTCATCGCCTTGCACATGAGGTAGGACAGGATCGCGCCGGACGAGCCGACGAGCGCGCCGGTGACGATGAGCAGGTCGTTGCTCAGCATCAGGCCGGCGGCCGCGGCGGCCCAGCCGGAGTACGAGTTGAGCATCGACACCACGACGGGCATGTCGCCGCCGCCGATCGCCGCCACCAGGTGGAAGCCGAGCAGCAGCGCGATCGCGGTCATGATGCCGAGCGGCAGCAGCGAGTCGGTCGCGATGTACCAGCCCAGCAGGCCCGCGCTCGCGACGACCGCGCCCAGGTTGAGGAGGTTGCGGCCCGGCAGCGTGAGCGGGCGCGACTTCATACGCGCCGACAGCTTGAGGAACGCGACGATCGAGCCGGTGAACGTCACCGCGCCGATGAACACGCCCAGGAAGACCTCGACCTGGTGGATCGCGTCGCCGTGCTCGGTGAGGTGTGAGTTGAAACCGACCAGCACCGCCGCGAGACCCACGAAGCTGTGGAGGATCGCGATGAGCTCGGGCATCTGGGTCATCTCGACGGTGCGGGCCCGCCAGATGCCGAACCCCGCGCCGATCGCGAACACCATCGCGATGAGCAGCGCGGTGACCAGCACGCTGCGCTCGCTCTGGTCGAGCGCGAGGATCACGGTCGCGGCGAGCGCGAGCACCATGCCGGCCATGCCGAGCAGGTTGCCGCGGCGGGCGGTCTCCTGCTTGGACAGGCCCGCGAGGGACAGCACGAACAGCACGGCGGCGACCACGTAGGACGCCTGGGCGAGCGAGGTGAGGGTCATGACGCGTCCTTCCGGAACATGCCGAGCATGCGGTACGTGACGAGGAAGCCGCCGAAGATGTTGATGCTGGCCACCGCGGCCGCGATGAACGCGAGCGTCGACACGACCGGGTCCTCGGAGCCGATCTGCAGCAGCGCGCCGACCAGGATGATGCCGGAGATGGCGTTGGTCTGGGACATCAGCGGCGTGTGCAGCGAGTGCTTGACGTTCGAGATTACATAGAAGCCCACGATCACCGCGAGGGCGAACACCGTGAGGTGCTGCACCGTGGCCGAGTCGGCGAACGACAGCAGCAGGAGCGCGGCGACGCCGCCCAGGCCGTAGAGGACGTTGCGCCGGCGGGCCTTGCGCCCGGCGGCCTCGCGCTCGGCCGCGGCCTGCGCGGCGAGCTCCTCCTCGGACGGGCCGACGGGCGCGGGCGGGGGAGCGGCGGAGACCGAGACGGGCGGCGGGGGCCACATGATCTCGCCCGCGTGCGCGACGGTCATGCCGCGCTGGACCGGGTCCTCGAGGTCGAGCCGCATCACGCCGTCCTTCTCGGGCGTCAGCAGCTCCATGAGGTGGACGATGTTGGTGCCGAACAGGGTCGACGTGTGGCGCGGCATGCGGCTGGTGAGGTCCGTGTAGCCGATGACCGTCACGCCGTGGTCGGACGTGATTGTCTCGCCCGGGACGGTGAGCTCGCAGTTGCCGCCGCCCGACGCGGCGAGGTCGACGATCACGGAGCCGGGGCGCATGCCCGCGACCACCTCGGCGGTGATCGTGGTGGGGGCGGTGCCGCGCACGAGGGCGGGGGGGATGACCACGTCCGCCTTCGCGG
>CAJXSB010000041.1 GCA_913060435.1 uncultured Desulfococcus sp. | reverse complement strand
CGCCGAGGTTGTGATCCCCCCCGGTGCAGATGACCTCGATGCTGTCATCCGGCTTGATGTCGATCATGGTGATGTCGAAGGTGCCGCCCCCCAGATCGTAGACCAGTATGACGCGTTCATCGTCCGTTTCGATGGAGCCGTAGGCGATGGCGGCGGCGGTGGGCTCGTTGATGATCTGCCGGACCTCGAATCCCGCGATTTCCCCCGCCCGCTTCGTTGCCTCCCGCTCATTGATGCCGAAGTAGGCAGGGCAGGTGATGACCAGATCCTCCGTCCCGGATATTCCCAGGTATTGTTCGGCATCCTGGACGATTTTTCGAATGATGAAGCTCGAAATTTCTTCGGCGCGATATCGGACGTCATGATGCTCGAAGATGAAATTGGGCTCCCCCATCGACCGTTTCACAAAGCTGACCACATCATCCGGATAGAGTTTTGAGTTTTCTTTTGCGATATCGCCGACGACGATGTTGCTGCCGCTGAAAAAGACCACCGACGGGGTGAGGCGCTGGCTTTCCGCGTTCGGTATCACCACCGTCTTCCCATATTCGTCGACGCACGCGATGGATGAGTATGTGGTGCCGAGATCGATGCCAAATATTCGTTTTGCCTGCCTACTCATCTGATTTTTTCGCCTCTCTTTCATCTTCTGGCGCCTTGTGGATGTATATGGAGACCACTTCAGGCCGGATGACTTCGCCGTCCCACACATATCCCGGACGCAGGCTTTCTGCAACCGTTTTGTCTTTGTTCTTGTCCGGCGTCTGCAGCTTCTTCAGGATCCGCTGCCGGCTCGGGTTGAAGGCGCTGCTGCTGCATCGGAATGGGCTTATGCCCTGTCGTGAGCAGATGTCTTCGAGGTCTGACGGGATCGATTTCAGCAGCTTCGTCAGTTTCGCAAGCTGCTGCGATTCCTTCTCCTCCGGCCGCTGAAGCGTCAGGTATGCGATCAGTTTTCTCAGCCCGTCGATGAACTGGATGATGTCCATGATGGTGGGCAGGAGGTATTTTTTCAGGTGATTGCTCTTGTACTGCTGAAGCTCCTGGTGGAGGCTGTCGATAACCTTGTCCTTCTGGGAGTCGTTCCGGATTTTAAACTGGAAGTCCTTCCGGAGCTGCTCCAGCTGGTGGCTGATCTTGTCCAGCTTGGTGTCGATGGGGGCCATGAGGTCGGCCTCCGGTGCCACCAGAAGCATATCGCCGTCAGTATAGTTTTCTTCCGCCGACATCATTATACCCTCCGTCTCGCCCGGGATCGCAGTGCCATCCTCTGGGGACCGCTCCGACGGCGGGTCGTTGATGTACTGATCCCACTCCGTTGGGGATTCTTCGGGCGGCGCTGTCTCCTTCTCCGAATTTCTGGGGGGTTCCACGGGATCGTCCTGGCCCATTTCAGGGAGCTCCTTTGCGAGCCTTTCGCGGCGGAATGATCAATGAAAAAAGGAATATAACATATTTTATTGCGTATAAAGCGTATTAAAATCAGACAGTAAGCTTTACTTTATATAGGACAAAAGGGTATAACCTGTCAATAGAAAAGTGTGCCGCCCCGATGCCCGCCGGGGGCGCGGGACGGCGGAGGATGGGTGGCGTTAATGCCCCATGGCCAGGGAATTGAGCAGCAGGGTAAGCGGCCGCTTCTCCTCGGTGTCGCTGAAAAGCCGAATCGGGCCGGGCCTTCGAAAGCGGTCCTCGCCGGGAACGGCGGCCAGCCACTCCTCCCGGTGCGCCTTGACCGCCTGGAAGGCGACCGAATTCAGGTCAACGATGCTGCGCTCGATCACCAGAGCGAGCTTTCCCTTCCGCTCCTCGAGATGCATCAGCGGTGCAATGGGAATGCCGATGGGCTCCCATCGGCTGAAATCGGACTCGAGATTCTTGATGGCGGCCATCTGGCCGGTCGCCCCGTTGGCGATCAGGCTGAAGACCGTGAGGCCCAGATTGTAGGTATAGAGGCAGTCGAAATAGGTGGGGTCGCTGCCGCGTCCGTCATAGCCGTAGAAATGGGTCTGAATTTTGAAGTCGGGGGCCGCCTTCCGGTAGATTTTCTGAATGGGCGCCGGCACCGCTTCCTCTTCTCCGATGGCCCCGTCTTTGACAAGCGCCTGTTTGAGGGTTTTGACTGAAATGATGTCGGACTTGACCAGGAGATATTCGCCGTCATTCCAGTTGGCGAAAAGCATTGGACCGTATTGTTCCGGATCGATGCCGCCCTGGGTCAGGGTCTTGGCGTAGTAGTCCTTGCGGATGCCGATGCGGTATTGACCCCGCTCCCGGAGAATCTTGAGATAGTCCTTGACCAGGTCCATCAGGACTTTTTCGGTTTCGACCTGTGAGAACGGGAAATTACCGTGGCTGTCCCGCTCCATGAGGAGCCCCTCCTGAAAAAAGTCGGGGATGTCGCTGAACAGGTCCTCATCACGGGTGTTCCAGATCGTGAAGTCCTCCCCGCCCCTGGCGCGCTGGGCCAGACGACGCAGGTATTCGAGCTTGTCGGCGAGCAGCGGAAAATCCTGATGAAAGCTGGCATCATGGGTCGCATTGTATTCGGCGATAATGGTGTTCAGCTTGACGATGAAGATTTGGATTTCGTTGATGAATTCCAGCACCCCCTCGGGGATGACCATCACCCCGTAGTTCTTCCCCACGGCGGCACGCCGCACGATCCCTTCGCAGATGACCCGGGAGAGGTTCCGGAGGGTCATGCCGTAGGCCGTGTAGTCGATGGCGCCCTCTTTTTCAGCACGCTCCAGGCGGGCCTTGTCGACATAGTCGGCCAGCTCTTCGCCGATGAAGGTCATGTTGGCGTGGGTCTGAAGCGCCACCTCGAGTGCGAGGTGGCTGGCGACCCGGCCCATGACCTTGCAGATGTGCCAGTATTTGACATCCGAGCTGCCGTCGGTGCAGAGGTTCGATATGGCGCCGGCGAAGGCCCTCGCCGCCGAATGAAAACCGAAGGACATGGCGCAGAGCACCCTGCCGTTGTCGTCCCGCACCTGGATATCCCCGTCAATGGTTTTGGGCACCCCGATGACCTGGATACCGTCCTGGTACATCTCCTGTGCGAGGAACGCCGCATTGGTGTTGGAATCGTCTCCACCGACGACCACGAGGGCGTCGAGGCCGAGCTGGCGGCATGTCTGCCGGGAAAGATCCATTTTCCGCGCAGTGTCGATCTTGGTTCGGCCGGTTTTGATCATGGAGAATCCGCCGAGGTTTCGGTATTGGTCGACGATCTCCCGGGTCAGGGGGACGACCTCGTTTTCGATGATGCCGTCGGGCCCCATGAGAAAGCCATAGACGGTAGTTTCCGGGTTCGCCTTCTTGGCGGCATCAAAGAGTCCGGCGATCACGTTGTGCCCGCCGGGGGCCGGCCCCCCGGAGAAAACGATGCCGATCTTTCTGCGCTGGCTGAAGGCCGTTGGAACCGAGGCATCGGGATGGTCGACGCCCACCACCCGCTGGACGCGGTTGTTGATGATGGCGGGCAGGGATTTGGCTGCTTCCCGGTCGATTCGGAAGGTGAAGCCGGCATCGCTTTCCAATATGGTGGCGGGAGATTCAAACACGCGGCATACCGGCGGCTCGAAGTCCGTCCTTTCGGCATGGGCCGGCGTGATGTTTCCCGTGGCGCTTCTTGCTTCCGGTGTTTCAAGAATCTTTTCCAGCGGCGTTGGGGTGCTGTCGGGCATCGGTCTCCTCCGTCATGGGTTGGGCATCATCTGGAAACTGTCCCACAAGCGTTCCGTGGGCGCTTCGGGCGGCATTCCCGATCGGCGGCGATATTCCCATGATGTCGCCGATCCACCTGCCGGCATCACCGGCGGCCCACCGTTCAGATGCGTTGGCGAGAGGCGCCGCCGGAGAAGTGGCTATCATAGTGCCATGGCCTTGTTCTGTCAAGGTGATTAGATTTATTGGCAAAAAACCTTTGCCGTCTGCTGGCGTCTGCCGGAGCGGCCGCAAAAAAATATTTACTTTGTCCGACACGCGGTATAGTAAGGATAATCCTAATTAAATTACTACCAAGGAGGTTTTTCGATGAAGAAGAGTGGCAGGATTATGGTAGCGGTTGCGGTGGTGGTGATGATGGCGCTTAGCGGCACGGCATGGGGTGCGGACATCGAGCTGGCAAAGAAATCGACCCTTGAGCAGATTCTTCAGAAAGGCGAGCTTCGCGTCGGGTTCGAGGCGGGATACATGCCCTTTGAGATGACGGACAAAAAAGGCAACTTCGTTGGATTCGACATCGACATTGCCAAAATGATGGCCAAGGCCATGGGGGTCAAATTCGTTCCGGTCAACACCGCCTGGGACGGCATTATCCCATCGCTCATCACCGGGAAGTTCGACATCATCATGAGCGGCATGACCGTCACCCAGGAGCGGAACCTGAAGGTGAACTTCGCCGATCCCTACATCGTCGTCGGACAGGCGATCCTGCTGAACAAAAAGCATGAAGGCGTTGTCACCTCCTATAAGGATCTCAACGACCCCAAATTCATCGTCACCTCCAAACTCGGCACGACCGGGGAGCAGGCGGTCAAACGCTATATCCCGAAATGTACCTACAAGTCCTTTGAGACCGAGACCGAGGCCGTCCTCGAGGTGATCAACGGCAAGGCCGACGCCTATGTCTACGACCAGCCCAACTGCGTCGTCATCATGGCGGAGCAGGGGGCCGGGAAGCTCATTTTTCTGGACAAGCCATTCACCTACGAGCCCCTGGCATGGGCAATCAAGAAGGGCGACCCCGACTTCCTGAACTGGCTGAATAATTTTCTTCGCCAGCTCAAAAACGACGGGCGGTACGACAGGGTCTACGACAAGTGGATCAAGAGCACCGACTGGTACCAGAACGTGAAATAATCAAAGATCTTTCCGGTTCCGGGGCCGCTTTGGGCCCCGGGGCCGAAAGTCCCCCTGAAGGCCCCCCGGGCCGGCCATGTGCCGCGATACATCCCAAAAAACCTTCCGAAACGAAAAGCGGACAGATGAATTCAGCGCTAAGCCTCAGAAAAAGTCGACAGAAGCGATCTTATTTCATATGGGCCACGGTTTTTTTTCTCTTCCTGGGGGCCTGCATTGTCGGGCTCTATTATGCCGCCGCCCAGATTGACTATGTCTGGCGATGGTACCGCATCCCCAGGTATTTCTATTACCAGGAGGAGGTGGAGATCAAGTCCGGTATCGACGGGGAAGTCGCAGCGGTCTCGTTTGATGGCGAGAATGTGGCCGTCACCGTTGCGGGGGACGGCGGCGATGAAACCTATACCGCGCCAACGCGCAACGCCGTCGTCAGCGAAGGCGACATGATCTTTGTCGGGGATACCCTGGCCTCCTATCCCCAATGGCGGGTGGGGATACTGCTTCTCGGGCTCTGGATTACCATCAAGGTCAGCATCATCGCCATCTTTTTCGGCATTCTGATCGGTATCTTTGCCGGCCTGGCGAGAATATCCCACAACCCGGCCCTGAAATGGTCGGCCGTCACCTATATCGAGCTGATCCGGGGATCGCCGCTGCTGGTCCAGATATTCATCTGGTATTTCGTGCTGGGGACCCTCGTCAACACCCTCCTCATCAAGCAGGGGGTGGGCGTGACCATTCCCCCCCTGTGGTTCGGTGTCGCGGCCCTGGCCTTTTTCACCGGGGCATACGTTGCGGAGATGGTGCGGGCCGGCATTCAATCCATTCACCGGGGGCAGACGGAGGCCGCCAGGTCCCTGGGAATGAACTATGTCCAGACCATGGTCCACATCATCCTTCCCCAGGCCATGCGCCGGATCATGCCGCCGCTGGCCGGCCAGTTCATCAGCCTCATCAAGGATTCCTCCCTCCTCGGCATCATCGCCATCCGGGAGTTGACCAAGGCCACCCGCGAGGTGGTGACCACCAGCCTGCAGCCCTTTGAACTCTGGTTCGTGTGTGCCCTGCTCTACCTCATTCTCACCTTTTCGCTCTCCATGTGGGTGCAGTATCTGGAAAGGAGGACGTTAGCCCAGTGATCGATATCAGGAACATTTCCAAAACGTTCATTGTCCCCCACGAGGTGCGGGCGCTGGTCAATGTCTCGAATACGGTGGAAGCCGGCGAGGTGGTGGTGGTCATCGGCCCCTCCGGCTCCGGCAAGAGCACCTTTATCCGCTGCCTCAATCACCTGGAGGTGCCCGATGAGGGCCATATCTATATCGAAGGCGTCGATATCCTCGACCCCAAGACCGACATCAACATGATCCGGACCGAGGTGGGGATGGTCTTCCAGTCGTTCAACCTGTTTCCCCACAAGTCCGTGCTGGAGAATGTAACGCTGGCCCAACGGGTGGTCCGAAAGCGTGCGAAGGATGCCGCCCACGATCGGGCCATGGTGCTTCTGGAAAAGGTGGGAATCCAGGACAAGGCCAACGTCTATCCGGACCAGCTCTCGGGCGGCCAGCAGCAGCGGGTGGCCATCGCCCGGGCCCTGGCCATGGACCCGAAGGTCATGCTGTTCGATGAGCCGACCTCGGCCCTCGACCCCGAGATGATCGGGGAGGTCCTCGATGTCATGAAAACCATGGCCAAGGAGGGGATGACCATGGTGGTGGTGACCCACGAGATGGGCTTTGCCCGGGAGGTGGCCGACCGCGTCATCTTCATGGATCATGGGGCCATCGTTGAGGAAGGGACGCCCGAGCATTTTTTCAAGAACCCCAACCACGACCGGACCCGGCTTTTTTTGAGCCAAATCTTATAACTGTCTTGACATCATGTCGGGATTGCCCTAACGTCACGACAGGCTGTCCGCTCGTGGCGACGGCTTCATGAGGCAATGATCGTCAACCCGGCATGGAGAGGAGGGCCGTGATGTATGTCGGTCGAGTGATGCACACGGATCTGGTCACCGTATCGCCGGATACCCCCGTGGCCGAAGCCAGGGATATCCTCATCAACAAAGGCATCGATCATCTCCTGGTGGTCGACGGCAAGGGCCGCCTCAAAGGGATCATCTCCGACAGAGACATCCGGCAGAGCTGGGCATCTCCGGCGATATCCCTCAGCGTTCATGAACTCAATTACCTGTTGAGCCGATTGACCGTCGATATGGTGATGGTCAAGAAAACCATTTCAATTTCACCCGACACCACCATCGAGCGGGCGGCGCTGCTCATGCAGGAGAACCGCATCCGCGCGCTGCCGGTCATGGAGGGCGGGGCTCTGGTGGGGATCGTCACCACGACGGATGTCATGGGGGTGCTGCTCTCGGCCATCGGCATCGATCAGAACAGCCGGCGCTTCGTGGTGCTGATCGACCGAGACCGCATCGGCGTCGCGGCCGAGATCACGAACGTTCTCAAGGTGCATCAGGTCAATATCATGAGCCTGTTTGCCTGGCCGGATGCGGACCACCCGGGGGTCTATCATCTGGTGATGCGGGTGCCCTCTGCGGACGGCGATCGCGCGATCGCCGCCCTGACCGATGAGGGGTTCAAAGTCCTGACCGAATACGTCCCGGATATCGAACCGTATCTGCCGTTCCGGTGACCCCGCGGCCATGCCAGACCCCAAGGGCCGGTGGGAATTATCAATGCCACTGACCGAACCCAACCGAAAAGAGAGGAGCGCATGAATCGAAGAGATTTCTTGAAGGTTTCCGCAGGCCTGGGTGCCATGGCCACACTGCAGATGGTCGGCATCAGCTGCAGCAGAAAGGGGCCTGAAGGACCCTTTTCCCTGCCCGGGCTTCCCTACGCGGAGGACGCCCTGGAGCCCTGCATTTCCGCAAAGACGATTTCATTCCATTACGGCAAGCACCACCAGGGATATGTCGACAAGCTCAACCGGCATATCAGCGGCACCCCGTTTGCCAAGATGCCCCTCCTGGAGATCATCCGGGAGACTGCTGGAAAGGCGGAGCACGCTGCTGTTTTCAACAATGCGGCGCAGGTATACAACCATACCTTTTACTGGAACAGCATGACCCCCAAGGGCGGCGGAAAACCCCAGGGGGCGATCGCCGAGAGGATCGATGCCTCCTTCGGCAGCTATGACGCCTTTGCCGAAGCCTTCACCGATGCCGCCGCCTCCCGGTTTGGCAGCGGCTGGGCCTGGCTGGTCCTCGACGGGGACGCCCTGACCATCGTGGGGACGTCCAATGCCGATACGCCCGCCGCATCCGGACGGACGCCCCTGCTCACCATTGACGTCTGGGAGCATGCCTATTACCTGGATTATCAGAACCGCCGGAAAGCGTACATCGAAGCCTACCTGGAATCCCTGGTCAACTGGGATTTCGCTGAAGCAAATCTCGCCTGACCCGGCAGCAATGTTGCCCCGGCCGGGGCGGCACCCTGGTGTTGACCGTCCCGGCTGCGTTTCGACATCTTTTTCCTTGAAAAAGCCAGCATACCCCCTTAAAGAAACGTCTTGCACCGGTGACGTGTGGCCGGATTGCCTGAATTTTTAAGCGAGTTATCTTGGAATTCGACAAGCAGGTCGCGGTATGAGACTCAAAAAAATGGAGATCGTCGGCTTCAAATCCTTCGGCGAGAAATCGGTGATCGCTTTTCCCCGGGGAATTTCCGCCATCGTCGGCCCGAATGGCTGCGGCAAGAGCAATATTGTCGATGCCCTGCGCTGGGCCATGGGCGAGATGAGCGTCAAGCAGCTGCGCGGAAAGTCGATGGAGGACATCATTTTTGCCGGGACCAACGGCAGGCCGCCCATGAATCTCGCTGAGGTTTCCCTGACGCTCGCCAACGACAATGGAACGGCGCCCGAGGAACTGAAGGACTTCACGGAGATCATGCTGACGCGCCGGCTCTACCGTTCCGGCGAGAGTCTTTATATGATCAACCGCCAGCCCTGCCGCCTCAAGGACATCCACAACATCTTTCTGGGCAGCGGCATGGGGGCGAAATCCTATGCCGTGATCCAGCAGGGAAACATCGGCGCCATCACCGATGCCGGGCCCGAGGATCGCCGGATTTTCATCGAGGAGGCGGCGGGCATTACCCGCTACAAGCAGCGGAAAAAGGAGACCCTCCGCAAACTGGACGCCACCCAGCAGAACCGGGTGCGGGTCCTCGACATTATTGCCGAGGTGGATCGGCAGATGAAGGGCCTCGACCGCCAGGCCAAAAAAGCCGAAGCGTACCGCGAACTGCAGGCGCAGATCCGGATCCTCGACCTTCGCCGCGCCGTTGGCCGGCACGACGGCTATACCGAACGAATCCGCAAGAACGACACCCTGCTCAAGGAGCTTCGGGATGCCGACATCGAATATGCCGCCCGCCTGAGCCGGCTCGATGCCGCCGTCGAGGAGATCAAGCTCCGGCGATCCCGGAAGAACCAGGAGATATCGCAGCAGCGGGCGGAAAAATTCGAGCGGCAACGCCGCATCGACCGTGCGGAAAGCGATCTGGCCCATCGGAAGGAAGAGATCGAACGTCTGATGCAGGAGTCCGCCAATCTCAAAAAGCTCTACGGCGAGCTGGAGGAGAAGCATCGGAAGATGGACGAGGAGCGGGCCGAAGTCGACCGGCGCAACGAGGCGTTGAACACCGAGATTGCCCGGGATGCCGAGCGCCTGGCCCGGGAGAAATCGGACTCCCAGTCGGTGCGGACCCGGCTGACCGAGCTGAAGGCCGAGGCGGAGCGCCACAAGCAGCACCTCATCGCGGTGGTGGGGGAGGAGGCCAAGTATCGAAACATCTGCCAGAATGTCACCCAAAACAAGGACCATCTGAAGCGGCGGCTGAGGAAGGTCGATGAGGAGGTTGCGCTGGCAGAACAACAGCGGAAAGGGCTGCAGGACCAGTCGGAAGCGTGCCGAAAGAGATTGGCGCGGTGCCGGGAGACGGTGGCCGCGCACGATGCGCAGATCCGCGATATTCGTGGACGGATCGATGTGGAGAACCGGGCGTTGGCCGACCAGGTCCGGTTCGTCCGGACCCTCGAGTATGATCGGAACCAGATCCGATCCCAGCATGCGGCGCTCCAGAAGATGGCCCAAAGCTTCGAGTGGTATCGGGACGGCGTCAAGGCTGTCATGGCGTCCGCCGATCCTGAAGAGATCCTGGGGATTTTCGCCGACGTTCTCGAGCCGTCGCCGGAGGTGATCCCCGCCGTCGAGTCGGTCCTGGGGGAGGCCCTCCAGTACGTCCTCGTCCGGGATGTGGATGCCGGCCGGGCTGCCGTCGACCGCCTCCGGGCCGAAGGCAGCGGTCGGAGCGGCTTTGTACCCGTCGCCGCTCTTGATAATGCGGCATTCGAGGGGCGGGAGGAGGGTCCGGACCTGCTGATGAATCATGTGGCGGTGCAACCGGGCTTCGAGGGCGTTGCCCGGAGCCTCCTGGGGGATGTGGTGCTCACGGATTCCATGGCCGCGGCCATCGAGGGGCATCGCCGGAACGGTCGGGAGAGAACCTTCGTGACCCGCGATGGTGACCTGGTCTCCCCCCGGGGGGTGCTGATCGGCGGCAGCACCGACCGGCTCTCCGGCATCCTGGCAAAAAAGCAGGAGCTGAAGGCCCTGGGGGAGCAGCTTTCCGCATTGAAGGAGACCCTGGCGGCGGAACAGCGTCGCCAGGAGTCCCTCGAGGCTGCGGTCCGGGAACTCGAGAAGGCGCTCCACCGGGAGACCGAAGAGAAAAACGAGGCGATTCAGGAGGAGCTCGGCGCCGAAAAGGGGTTGATCCAGGCGGACGAAGCCATGAAGCATGCCGAACGGGGGCTTGAGATCCTCCGCATGGAGCAGGACCAGCTTCAAGGGGAGGCCGACGACATCGATGAAGAAATGGATCGCTGCTATGCTGCGCTGGCCCGCATCACCGAGGATGTCAAGGCCACCCAGGCGAAGGTGGTCGAGACCGACGGCAGGATCAGCGCCATCGCCTCCGAAGCCGAAGCCTTTGAAGCGAGAATCGTCGACATCAAGCTCCGGTTGACGACGCGGAGGGCTGAACTGGAAAACGGCCTCAACACCGCCAGGCGCCTCCAGGAGTTTCAGGCCGACGGGCGCGCCCGCATCGATCAGATGATCGCGGATATCGAAGTCAAGGAGCGGAAGCGCCGGGAGGCCAAAGCCGCACTCAGCGAGCTGGAGAACCTGCTGAAGCGCCTCTACGACGACATTGCCGCCTTCGATGCCTCCCTGAAGGGCAGTGAAGGGGAGTACGAAGAGATCGAAGCCCTGCTGCGGGAGCGCGACGGCGCCATTACCAAGGTGCAGGGCATGCGGGAGGACGCGGTCCGGAAGATCCGGATGGTGGAGGTCGAGCAGTCCCAGCTGCAGATCAAGGTGGAAACCATCGAAGGCCAGGTCGAGGAGCGCTACCAGCAGCCGCTTGCGGCCTTCCGGGCCGAACTGGCCGATACGGCCTTTGCCCGTGACATGACGGCTGGGGACCTGGATGCCGAACTGCGAAATCTCCGGAGAAAGGTGGCACAGATGGGCGACGTCCACCTCGGCGCCATCGACGAATACAAGGCCCTGGACGAACGGCACCAGTTCCTGACGGCACAGCAGGCGGATCTCGACAACGCCGTAGCGGATCTCCACAGGGTAATCCGCAAGATCAACCGGATCTCCCAGGAAAAATTCCTCGAGACCTTCGAGAAGATCAACGAGAAGCTGGCCGAGGTCTTCCCCCGCCTCTTTTCGGGGGGGACGGCCCGCCTGGAGCTGACCGAGCCCGGCAATCCGCTGGAGACCGGCGTGGAGTTCATGGTCCATCCGCCCGGAAAGCGCCTGACCCGGCTGACGCTGCTCTCCGGGGGAGAAAAGGCCCTGTCGGCCATCGCCTTCGTATTTTCCATCTTTCTCATCAAACCGGCGGCGTTCTGCATCATGGACGAGATCGACGCCCCGCTGGACGAGGCCAATGTCTACCGGTTCAACGAGCTGCTCAAGATCATCGGCGAAAAATCCCAGATCATCATGATTACCCATAAGAAAAAGAGCATGGAATTTGCCGACACCCTTTTCGGCATCACGATGGAGCAGAAAGGGGTCTCCAGGATCGTGTCGGTAAATCTGCAGGGGGAGCCGGCGGCCCTCCACGGATGACGGCTGCTCCCCATGAACATCCGCCGGGGCGTTTGGAAGCGATCCCGGCACGGCTGCCCGACAGGGCGCTGATATCCCTGATGCCGCCTGGAACCCCGGTTCGAGGTGGCACTGGAAGATGAAGGAGGCGTGAAATTCACCATGGGATGGTTCGGAAAAAAAAGAAAGCGACAGAAAAAGGAGGCCGCGGCCGTCGAGGTCCCCGCCGCTACGGAAACCGAAGGCGCTGAACCGGCAGACGCTGAACCCGCAGATGTTGAACCCGCAGATGCTGGAATCGACGACTCGGATACCCCGCCTGCCGCCGATAACACCAGCGCCGCCCTGCCGGAGGAAAGCCTCGAAACGGCGTCGACATCGGAGAAGAAGCCTTCGAAGGGGTTTTTTCAGCAGCTGAAGCGCGGGCTTTCAAAGACGCGGGAGGTCCTCACGACGGATATCGACGATCTCTTCCGGGGGGGGAAGAAACTCGACGATGCGCTTCTCGAGGAGATCGAGGAGCTGCTGATCACTTCGGACATGGGGGTTTCGACCACCATGACGCTGATGGAGCGGATCGAAAAGAACGCGAAGGGAATCACCGATGCGGATTCGCTCAAGGCCGTGATAAAGACCGAGATCTGTGCGCTGATGGACAAGCCGATGGATCTCCCCGTCTCGGCGCACACGCCCCACGTCATTATGGTGGTCGGGGTCAACGGCGTGGGCAAGACGACCACCATCGGCAAGCTGGCCGCACGCTTTACCGCAGAAGGAAAGAGCGTGCTCATCGGGGCGGCGGACACCTTCCGGGCGGCGGCCGTGGAGCAGCTTTCCATCTGGGCGGAACGGGCGGGGGTCGACATCGTCCGGCACCGGGAGAATGCCGACCCCGCAGCGGTAGCCTACGACAGTGTCGAGGCGGCAGCGGCCCGGGGGAAGGAGGTCGTCATCATCGACACGGCCGGGCGCCTCCATACCAAGGTCAACCTGATGGAGGAGCTCAAGAAGATCAAGCGGGCCGTCGCGAAGAAGATCCCCGATGCCCCCCACGAAACCTATCTTGTCATCGATGCCACCACCGGTCAGAACGCCCTGTCCCAGGCCAAGCTCTTCAATGCGTCCATGGGGATCACCGGATTGATTCTGACCAAGCTGGACGGCACGGCCAAAGGCGGGGTGGTGGTCGCGATCTGCGACGCGCTGGAAATTCCCCTCGTCTACATTGGTGTCGGCGAGGGGGTGGACGATCTGCAGAAATTCGATCCGGAACAATTTACGGAAGCGCTCTTCAGCTGATATTCAAGAATCTACAGCATTGGGTGCCTGCAAACCCTTCTTTCAAGGGGGTTGAGGAGAGAAAGCGCCACAAAAGTGTTGATTGAAGCGGTTTTATGTTGACAAGATCAAGAAGCTACTATATTCAGCTGGAAATTGCAGGGCGCCAATGAATGGGCTGACAGAACGGCGTGAATCCAACAATCGGGGGCAAGGAGGCAGAGCATGACAAAAGCGGATTTGATCGAAAAAATTGCTGAGGACACGGGGATCTCCAAGGTCATGGCGGCAAAGGCACTGGAATCTTTCATGGAAGGCGTACAGCAGGCGCTCAAGAAAAAAGACGGGAAGCTGACGCTGGTCGGTTTCGGCACCTTCTCCAAGATCCGGCGGAAAGCCCGAAAGGGCCGGAATCCCCAGACGGGCGAAGAGATTCGGATCAAGGCCAGCAACGTCGTCAAGTTCCGGCCCGGTAAGAAGCTCAAGGACGCGATTTAACCGGAACCACGGGGCGCGGCGACTTCGGGGAGCGCATCCGGATCCACCGGTTGAGGCGATGCACGGATGGACAGGCGCCATCGCCTCACCCCTTTTTCACCGGCCGGCGGCGCCGCTGGGTCGCGCTGATGCGCAGATGCACCGGAGAGAAAGGGCGTCCCTGCAGCGGAGATTCCCCCCACCCCGGCGGCGTGCGCTGACGCTGTCAGTAAGTAATGTCAAAACTGCTGAACTCCCGGCGGTCCGATTCCCAGTCCACGTCGACCTTGTCGACATGGGAGGCCGGCGGCCCTTTCCTGCACCATTCCAGTACGGCGACAACGTCCGCTTCGGCTCCTTCAAAGACCGCTTCGACCGTCCCGTCCGCCCGATTTCTGACCCACCCGTTCACCCCGCGGGCATTGGCGGCCCGCTGGGTTTCCGCCCGGAAAAAGACCCCCTGTACCTTGCCAAAAATGATCGCATGGGCTCTGGTGCGCTTCATGATGCCTCCTTTGGTTGCGGCAGGCGATGCCGCATCTTGCCCTCGTTCTGGCTGTAAAACCCCGACGATTCGGCGTCACAGCATGTTTTCAAGCTCCGATTCTCCGATAATCGCAATGCCCAGGGCCCTCGCCTTGTCGAGCTTGCTGCCCGGGTCGCGGCCGGCGACCAGGTAGTCCGTCTTCCGGCTCACGCTGCCGGTCACCTTTCCGCCGCGGGATTCGATGCGCTTTTTCGCCTCCTGCCGTGTCATGGCCGTCAGCGTTCCGGTCAGGACGAAGGTTTTGCCCGCCAGCCCAGCGCCCGCCCGGGCCGCTGATGCTTCGATGGTGACCCCGCTGTCGAGAAGTCTTTGGACGGCCTCCCGGTTTTCCGCCTGGCGGAAAAAATGATGGACCGCCGCGGCGATCTCCGGGCCGATGCCGTCGATGGCCGCCAGTGCATCGGCATCGGCATTCAGGAGTGCATCGAGGCTGCCGAAGGCCCGGGCCAGGACGGCGGCGGTGTTCTCCCCGACGTGCCGGATGCCGATGCCGTAGATGAAGCGGGCCAGGGAGACGCCCCGGCTGGCCTGGATGGCCGCAACCAGGTTCCCGGCGGATTTGGGGCCCATCCGGTCGAGGGCCGAGAGCGAGGCTTCATCCAGCTGGAAGATGTCCGCATAGGACCGGACGAGGCGGCGCCCCACCAGCTGGTCGATCAGCTTCACCCCCATGCCGTCGATATCGAAGGCGCCCTTGGCGGCGAAGTGGCGGATTTTCCCTTTGATCTGGGCCGGGCAGTCGACGTTGACGCACCGTGTTACAGCCTCCCCCTGGATGCGCGCCACCGCAGCGCCGCAGGAGGGGCAGGTCTCCGGCATGTGAAACGGGCGCTCGTCTCCGGTGCGGAGGGAAGGGAGGACCTTGACGACTTCGGGGATGACGTCGCCGGCCCGCTGAACCAGCACCGTGTCTCCGATGCGGACATCCTTCCGTTCGACCTCGTCCGCGTTGTGGAGGGTGGCGTTGCTGACGGTCACCCCGCCGACATTGACCGGCGCCAGGCGGGCGACGGGGGTGAGCGCCCCGGTCCGCCCCACCTGAACGTCGATGCCCAGCACTGTCGTGGTCTCCTGGATCGCCTTGAACTTGTAGGCGATGGCCCATCGAGGGCTCCGGGCCTTGGCGCCCAGCTGCTGCTGAAATGCGAGACGGTCGACCTTGACGACCATGCCGTCGATGTCGTAGGGGAGCTCCGCGCGCATCTCCTGCAGCTCGCGGTAGCGCGCCAGGACGTCATTCAGGTCGAGACCGGAGCGGACATGGGGGTTGACGGGAAACCCCAGGCGCGCCAGGACGTCAAGCATCTCCCCGTGGGAGGCTGCTTCGAGGCCGACGGCATTGCCCAGACCGTAGACGTAAAGCTTGAGGGGCCGCCCGGCTGTAATCTGGGAGTCGAGCTGCCGGAGGGAGCCGGCGGCGGCATTCCTCGGGTTGGCAAAAACAGGCAGTTCCCGGGCGGCGCGCTCGAGGTTGAGGCGCTCGAAACCCGCTACATCGATGAAGACCTCACCGCGCACCTCGATGGTTTGGGGAATCGCTGTTTCCGCTTCCGCTGAGAGCATCAGCGGGACGGCGCGGATGGTGCGGACGTTCTCCGTGATCACCTCTCCCGTGACCCCGTCGCCCCGGGTCGAGGCCATGACCAGCTTCCCCCCGTCGTAGACCAGCTCGACGGCGACGCCGTCCATCTTGGGTTCGGCAACATACCGGATATCGTCCTCGGTGCCAAGGAGCCGCCGGATCCGGCGGTCGAAGTCGACCACGTCGGCGTCGGAGAAGGCGTTGTCGAGGCTGAGCATGGGGACGGCGTGGCGCACCGTAGCGAATTTGGCCAGGGGCGGGGCACCGACGCGGGCGGTGGGGGAGCCGGGGTCGGCCAGGGCCGGATGGGCCGCCTCCAGCGTGATGAGCTCCTGCATCATCCGGTCGAATTCAGCGTCGGATATCTCCGGGTCGTCGAGGACGTGGTATCGATGGTTATGGTAGTGGAGCGCCTTCCGGAGGGCTTCCGCTCGTCGGGCGACGGGCTCCGGAATATCCGGGCTTACCGTGGGTTCAGGCATAGGTCTTTGGTTACCTCCACGAGCATCCTGCGGCTCTCGCGGAATCGTTCGTCCTTGAAGCCGGGTTTCCAGGTCATGCGGGTCAGATCGTCGGAGACCACGAGGGCGGCGCCCACGGGAATGCCCCTGAAACGCCCGACGGTGAAGAGGGCGGAGAGCTCCATTTCAACGGCCAGGGCATGGCGGGCGCGGAAACGCGCCACCTTCTCCGGGGTTTCCCGATAGATGGCGTCCGTCGACCAGATCCGGCCTTCGATGCACGTCCTCCCGCGGGCGGCCAGTGCGGCGGTGATCCGCCGGCGGAGGGGGGCGGAGGAGGGCACGGTGTCCAGGGGCGCCGCACCGTATCCCGGGGAGGTCCCCTCGTCGATGATGGCACTGTGGGGGACGATGATGTCGCCGATGCCCACCTCCGGCGAGATGGCGCCGCACCAGCCGATGAAAAGCACCTCCCGGGCCCCCCACGCGATCAGCGGCTCCATCAGCATGACCGCGTAGGGCGCCCCGACCGCCGGTCCGACGACGGCGCAGCGTCGGTCGGGGCTCACCATCAGGCGGCTCATCATCAGGCGGACCGGATGCTCGGCCACGGGCAGCCGCCCGCAGAGATCACGGAGGTCGGCGTCGCTGCTGACCATCACCGCGAGCCCCGCGAGCCGGGGGGACTTGCGCCCGACGAAGGGCCGGACGATGGCGGTGTCTGTTTCCATCAACACGCAATTAGAGGGGCCCTGAAAGATTCGAGAGCTCCTCCTTGATTTCATCGATGGTGTCGTAGAACCAGAGGATGTCTTCAATGGAGAGGCGGCCGGCCTTGGCCGGGGCCCGCTCCGTACCGTCCTTTTTCAGGAGGATCCTGGGGCCGATCTGAACCTTGGGTTCTCCGTCTCCGTACTGGTTGATGGTCACCACCAGTCCGGTTTCTTCACATTTCCATTTTTTCAGCACCTTATCTTTTGACGGATCAAAAGCCATGGCAACTCCCTTCGTGCGGGTTTCATGTCAGATGGATATCTTTGAAAAATCGGCAAACTGCCCGAATATCGCTGCGATCCGGTGGAGCAGGGCAAGACGGTTGTTGCGGCACGGGATATCTTCCGTCATCACCATGACACCGTCGAAGAAAGCGTCGACCGGCCTTTTGAGCGAAGCGATATCGAGGAGGGCCTGGTCGAAACGGCCGTCGGCCAGGAGTTTTTCCACCCGGGCGCTGACATCCTTATAGGCGGCATAGAGGCCGGATTCGCTGGCGTGCTCGAACAGGCGCTCGTCAACGGCGGGGAAGCCCTCCCCGGTGTCGCTTTTGCGGATGATGTTCACCACCCGCTTGAACGCCGCAGCGAGGGGTTCAAAATCGGGCTCCGCCTTGAGGCGCTCCAGGGCGGCGACACGCTTCCAGACGTGGGGTACCGGGTCGATGGCGATGTCGGTCACCGATGCGATGACGTCCTTGGCGTAGCCGCTCTCCTCGAGGATGTGGGCCATGCGGCCCTTGAGGAACCCGTAGACCGCGCTGCAGGTGGCATCGGCCGGCTCGGTGCTCACCTCGGCATAGGCCGCCACGCTCCTTTGGATCAGCTCCGTGATGGAAAAGGAAAAGCCGTAGGCGTTCATGATCTGCAGGATGCCGATCCCCTGGCGCCGCAGGGCATAGGGGTCGGAGGCGCCGGTGGGGGCCAGCCCGATGCTGAAGCAGCCGCAGATGGCGTCCATCTTGTCGGCGACGGCCAGGGCGGCCCCGGTGACGGTGGAGGGTAGCGGGCCGCCGGAATAGGTGGGTCGATAATGCTCCTCGATGGCCGTGGCCACGGCGTCGGGCTCCCCGGCCAGGGCGGCGTAGATGCGCCCCATGACGCCCTGGAGTTTGGGAAACTCCACCACCACCTGGCTGACGAGGTCGGCCTTGCAGAGGTGGGCCGCCCGCTCGACGTCGGCTTTGATGCCGCCGTCCGGGGCAACGGCGTCGGCCAGCCCTCCGGCGATCTTCCGGATCCGTTGAACCTTGTCGTAGACAGAGCCGAGCTGGGCCTGGAAGAGCACCTTTTTCAGCTTCTCGACCCATGTCTCCATGGGGGTCGCGGCATCGCCCTTGAAAAAGAAGCGGGCGTCGGAGAGCCTTGCCCGGATGACGCGTTCATGGCCGGTGGCCACCAGGCGCATGTCCCGGGCCAGGGTGTTGTTGACCACGACAAAGCAGGGCAGGAGGTTCTGGTCGGCGTCGACCACGGCAAAATATTTCTGATGCTCCCGCATGGCGGTGATGAGGACCTCGTCCGGCACCTCGAGGAAGATGTCATCAAATTTTCCGGCCACCACCGCGGGATACTCGATCAGGTTGTTGACGGTGTCGACCAGCTCGGCGTCGGGCAGAATGGCGCCGCCCAGGGATGCTGCGGTCCGGGCGATCTCCCGCTCGACAATGCCGCGCCTTTCGTCCAGGTCGGCCAGCACGCTGGCCTGCCGCAGGGCGTCGAGATATTCGCCGGGGTGGGGAACCCGGATGCTTTCGGGGTGCATGAAGCGGTGGCCGTAGGTATGGCCGCCGCTCTCGACGTCGCCGTAGGCAAAGGGGAGGACGTCACGGCCGTGAAGGGCCAGAATCCAGCGGATGGGACGTGCGAAGGTCACGTTAAGGGTGCCCCATTTCATCCGCTTGGGGAAGGGAATGGCAGCGATGAGCTCCGGCAGCACCGCGGCCGTCGCCTCGGTCGACCCGCAGGCCTACGCCGAGCTGTCCGACGCCCGGCTCGAGGGCCTGCGGACAGCCTCCACGGCAGTGGTCGCCGACATCGAGACGGACTCCGCGGATGCCGCGGCGGCCGCCGAGCAGCGGACCCTGCTCACCATCGGTCT
>CAJXSB010000040.1 GCA_913060435.1 uncultured Desulfococcus sp. | reverse complement strand
GTTCCGCCGGCGCGGGTTCAACCAGGCCTACCTCCTGGTCCGGAAATGGCCGGATCTTGCCAGAGCAGCCGGCATGTCCTTCTCGAAGGAGATGATACAGCGATCCGCCCTGCGGCGGATCCATGGGACGGAGCCCCAGGTCGGAAGGAGCCGAAGCACCCGGCGCAGGAATATCCGGCATGCCTTCGCCCCCGGCCGCACCGGGGTGGCGGGCCGGAGGATCCTCCTGGTGGACGATGTCTACACCACCGGGGCCACCGCTGATGAATGCGCCAGGACCCTGAAGCACGCAGGTGCGGTGAGCGTCGATGTGCTCACCCTTGCGCAAACCGTCCGAAACCTGTAAAAGAGCCTTCACGGCGGGACAATGGGCCCTGCCGTGCTGGATTGCCTGAACCGCATGGGAGCGATTTTGAGCCGTATCTATCCCGATCATCCCCGCGTCGGCGTGGGCGCCGTGGTCTTTCTGGAGGCCCGGGTCCTCATGGTCCGGAGGGGCGCCCCTCCGGCCCAGGGCGTCTGGGCCATTCCCGGCGGGCGCCTCCGCCTGGGGGAGACGCTGCAGGCGGCCGCCGAACGGGAAATCCTCGAGGAGACCGGCATTGAGATCCGGGCCGGAGCACCGGTATTCACCTTTGACGCCATCGAACGGGATCCCGACGGCCGCGTCCGGTATCACTATGTGATTGTCGACCTCGCCGCGGAGTATCTGCGGGGCACGCCGATCGCCGGGGATGACGCCCTGGAGGCCCGGTGGGTCGCTGCGGCGGAGATGGCGGACCTGAAGGTCAATCCGACCACCCGACACCTGCTGAAAAGCCGCTTTGACTTCGGTTGATGCTTCGGTCCGATGCCCGGAAGCGCGAGTCTTATGGAAAAACACCGCATTAAATGGAATGAGAGATACCGCAAGGATCCGAAGCGGAAGCCGCCGGCGGCCATCGTCCGGCGCTTCGGCGCGGAGGCCCCCGGAGGACGGGCCCTGGATATCGCCTGCGGCACGGGCGGCAATGCCGTTTTCCTGGCGGAGAGAGGATTCGACGTCGACGCAGTGGACATTTCGGACGTGGCGCTCCAAAGCCTTGCCGACGCCCATCCCACCGTACACCCCTTCCAGGCCGATCTGGACGTTTATGCCCCTCCTGCGGAGCAATACGACCTGATCCTCAACATCCGCTTCCTGAGTCGCCGGCTCTTTCCATATATCCGGGAGGCGCTCCGGCCCGGGGGGATGCTGATATTCGAGACCTACGTGGAGGCGCCCTGGTCGCAGAACGTCTCCTGCCGCGACTACCTGCTCCGGGACAACGAACTGCTCCACAGCTTCCTGTCGATGTACATTCTCTATTACGCTGAAAGAAACAAACAAACGCATAAAGGCCCCGCCAAGGTGGCATCCTTGGTGGGGATCCGGAAATGATGAAAGCAGCGTCCGACACCGGCGACAAAGCCCCCGCACCGCCCGTCAACCCTTTTTTTGCCCTGGTGGTCGGCGTCTTCGCCGTCTCCACCGGCGCCATCTTCGCCCGCCTGGCCGGGGAGGCCCCGTCCCTCGTCATCGCCGCCTACCGCGTCGGGCTGGCCGCGCTGGTGCTTCTGCCCATCGCCTGGTTTACGGCGAGGCGGGAGCTGATGCAGCTCTCCCTTGCCGATTTGGGACTCGCCGGCGTTTCGGGCCTCTTTCTCGCGCTTCATTTCGCCACCTGGATCTCGTCCCTCGAATATACATCGGTGGCCAACAGTGTGGTACTCGTCAACACCAACCCACTCTGGGTGGGCATTCTGACGCCCTTCATCACGCACGAGCGCCTCGGCAGGACCGCCGTGCTCAGCATCCTGGTCAGCGTGGTGGGCGGCGTCATCATCGGGTACGGCGACTTCGACACCGGCGGGAAGGCCCTGCTGGGGGACGCCCTCGCCCTCGCCGGCAGCATCTGTGCGGCATTCTATCTTCTGATCGGCAGGCGCCTCCGGCAAAAGCTCTCCCTCACACCATACATCATGCTCTGCTACGGCAGCGCCGCCGTCATCCTCTGGACCATGGTCCTGGTCCTCCGGCTGCCGGTCACCGGGTTCTCCACGAACACCATGGCCGCCTTCTGGGCCATGGCGCTGATTCCCCAGCTCATCGGACATACCAGCTACAACTGGTCCCTCCGCTGGTTCAGCGCCGGCACCATCGCCGTCAGCCTCCTGGGGGAGCCCATCTGCAGCACGATCATGGCCTATTTCCTGTTCAACGAAGGCTTGACCGTTTTCAAAATCTTGGGCGGCGGACTGATCCTCTTTGCCATCTATCTGGCATCCCGGGGCGAAGCCCGGAAAAACTGAGATGAATCCCGTTGACAAAGACGCCGCGATGCTTTAGTCAACACCCAGCCCTGCCCCGCATGCGGCGGCGCTTGTGAAGGAATGCGCCAACGGCCCCGGCAGTGAAGGATTCCACCGAGGGCTGGAAGCCAATCATCCTTTGGCAGAGACGTTTTGAACGACCATGACGACGGAGGCATCCCAAATGGCATATGAAAACATCTTGTTTACCCTGGAAGACGGCATTGCAACCATCACCTTCAACCGCCCCAAGGCCCTCAACGCGCTCAACGGCGCTCTTCTCGACGAGCTCACCCAGGCTTTGGACGAGGTAGCGGAGAACGAGGATGTCCGCGTGCTGATCCTGACCGGCGCGGGGGAGAAATCCTTTGTCGCCGGCGCCGACATCACCGAGCTGGCCACCTTCGGCCCCCTCCAGGCCAAGATTTTCGCTCAGAAGGGCCAGACCGTCATCGGTCAGCTCCAGGCCCTGCCCATTCCGGTCATTGCCGCCGTCAATGGGTTCGCCCTGGGTGGCGGGAGCGAAATGGCCCTGGCCTGCGACTTCATCTACGCATCGGAAAACGCCAATTTCGGACTCCCCGAGATCAGCCTCGGCATCATCCCGGGCTTCGGCGGCACCCAGCGGCTGCCGCGCCTGATCGGCGCCAATATGGCCAAGGAGATGATTTTCACCGGCAAGATGGTCCCGGCCGCCGAGGCGAAGGAGATCGGGATGGTCAACCGCGTCTTCAGCGCCGAAGCCCTGATGGAAGAGGCCCGAAAGACCGCCAAGGCCATCGCCTCCAAGGGCAAGGTCTCCCTCCGGGCCGCCAAGCAGAGCATCAACCGCGGTCTCAACACGGACCTGGCCACCGGACTTGACATCGAATGCGACGCCTTTGCCCTCTGCATGGCGAGCGAGGACGCCAAGGAAGGCACCACCGCCTTTCTCGAAAAGCGCAAGGCCGAATTCAAGGGCCGGCGCCAGTAGGCTTTTTTCGCTTGACACGGTTTCCCGGATCCGTTAAGGGTGATCACAAATTTCTTTTCAACTTTTAACAGGGGTTTAGCATCAGTGCATCGACACAGTTTTTTCGGACGCCCCGGCTTTTTCGGCGGACGGCACTTTAGACGGTCTGCTCATGGGCTGAGGGCTTGAATCCCTGACATAAAAAGACGGAAACAGCCATGAGTGGACGCGAAGGTGGCATTCATGGTTGGCATTTCAAAGGGCTGTGGGTGGTGCACCGGCAGCCCTTTTTTTGTCACCCCGGCAGCCCAATGCCGATGCGGACCGCAGCCGCCCCCGGCAGACCCCATCATCCCGCACCGCCGCAGGGCGGACCAGGAAGGAGGAGAGGAGATGATCTACGACATCGAATACGAAACCATGCCCCGGGAGGCGCTGGAAGCGATCCAGCTGAGGCGTCTCCAGACAACCCTCGAAAGGGCCTACGCCACCGTGCCCTTCTATCGCAAGAAATTTACCGAGGCCGGTGTCATGCCCGGCGACATCAAGTCTCTGAAGGATCTCCGTCATCTGCCCTTCACCACCAAACAGGACCTGCGGGACAACTACCCCTTCGGGATGTTCGCCGTTCCCATGGATACGGTGGTCCGGATCCACGCATCCTCGGGCACCACCGGACAGCCCACGGTGGTGGGCTACACCGCCCGCGACGTCAACACCTGGGCGACCCTGATGGCCCGATCGCTGGCCGCCGGCGGCGCCACCCGCGGGGATATCATCCACAACGCCTTCGGCTACGGCCTCTTCACCGGCGGCCTCGGCGTGCACTACGGTGCGGAGAAGCTGGGGGCCTCGGTCATCCCGGTATCGGGGGGCAACACCAAGCGGCAGATCACCATCATGAAGGACTTCGGCCCCACCATCATCACCGCCACCCCCTCCTACGTCCTCCACCTGGCCGAAATCGCCTCGGAGCTCGGGGTCGACTTCAAGGACCTCTCCTTCAAGTTCGGCATCTTCGGCGCCGAGCCCTGGTCCGAGAACATGCGGGAGGAGATCGAACGGAAGCTGCATCTGAAGGCCGTGGACATCTACGGGCTGAGCGAAGTGATCGGCCCGGGCGTTTCGGTGGAGTGTCATGAGGCCCAGCAGGGGATGCACATCGCCGAGGACCATTTCATCGCCGAGATCATCGACCCCGAATCCGGAGAGCCCCTCCCCTACGGCGAAACCGGCGAGCTGATCTTCACCTCCATCACCAAGGAGGCGTTCCCGGTCCTCCGCTACCGGACCCGGGACATCACCGCCATCAACCCGGAGCCCTGCATCTGCGGCCGGACCCTCGTCCGCATGAACAAGGTGAGCGGCCGGACCGACGACATGCTCATCATCCGGGGCGTCAATGTCTTCCCCTCCCAGATCGAGAGCGTCCTCATGGAGACCGAGGACGTGGAGCCCCACTACCAGCTCCAGGTCGACCGCGTCGACAACCTCGACAAGCTGACGGTGATGGTCGAGGTGGGCGAGCACCTCTTTTCGGACACCGTCCGGCCCCTCCAGGAGATCGAGAAGAAGATCACGAAAAACATCAAGGAGACCATCGGCGTCTCCGCCCAGGTGAAGCTGGTGGAGCCCAAGACCATCCAGCGCAGCGAGGGCAAGGCCGTCCGGGTGATCGACAACCGGAAGTTGTAATGGCAAGGGTTTTCCGGTATAGATCAAGGGGGTCCGATCCACCGCCGGCATACCGGAAGCCACAACCATTTCAGAAAAGGAGACAACCATGCGCGCAGAACAGATTTCCATATTTCTGGAGAACAAGTCCGGTCGCCTCGCCGAGGTCACCCGCATTCTCTCTGAAAACAAGATCAATATCCGCGCCCTCTCGGTGGCCGACACCTCGGACTTCGGGGTTCTGCGACTCATCGTGGACGACAACGAGCGGGCGAGCAGGGCCCTCAAAGAGAGCGGCTTCACCGTGGGGAAGACCAACGTCGTGGCCGTGGAGGTGCCGGACCAGCCCGGCGGGCTCTATAACATCCTCACGATCCTTCAAAACGGCAATGTCAACGTGGAGTACATGTATGCCTTCGTCCAGCAGAGCGGCAGCAACGCGGTGATGATTTTCCGGTTCGATCATACCGACGATGCGCTCAAGCTGCTTCAGGACAACGGCGTCACCGTCATCGAGGGGCGGCGCCTCTATACCCTTTAGCGGGAGCAGGCGAACCGCGCTGTTTTTTCACCCCACCCACAACCCGAATGGAGGAAGGCGTATGAAAGAGAGAACGGCTATCCACAGTCACGGCGTACGGACGGTGCTGGTGCTCGCCGTCATCATGATCTTTACGGGCAGTGCCCTTGCCGAGGAGGTCTACAAGATCGGCGGCATCTTCTCCGTCACCGGACGGGCATCGTTCCTGGGCGACCCGGAGAAGAAAAGCATGGAGATGATGATCGAGTCCATCAACGCCGCAGGCGGCATCGACGGACGTCAGCTCGAGGCGGTCATCTACGACACCGAGGGCGACCCGACCAAGGCGGTGATGGCCATCAGCAAGCTCATCAACAAGGACAATGTCCTGGCCATCGTGGGGCCGAGCACCACGCCCACCACCCTCGCGGTCATGCCCTTTGCCGAAAAAGCCGGTACGCCGCTGATCAGCTGCGCCGCGGGCAACAAGATTACCATGCCGGTCAACCCCTGGATCTTCAAGACCGCCCAGAGCGATATCCTGGCCGTACGGGCGATCTTCGAACACATGAAAACCAGGGGAATCCAGAAGATCGGCATCCTCACCGTCGCCAACGCCTTTGGGGAGAGCGGGCGCGAACAGCTCGAGGCCCAGGCCGGGGACTTCGGCATCACCATCGTCCAGGCGGACAAATTCGGCGGAAATGATACGGACATGACCGCCCAGCTCACCAAGATCAAGGGCGCCGGTCCCGATGCCGTCATCTGCTGGGGCACCAACCCCGGTCCTGCGGTGGTCAGCAAAAACGCGCAGCAGCTGGAGCTGGGTATTCCCATCTATCAGAGCCACGGCGTCGCCTCGCCCAAATTCATCGAGTTGGCGGGGGAGAGCGCCGAGGGGACCCTGCTCCCCACCGGAAAGATCCTGGTCTACGGCCTCCTGCCCGACGCCGATCCGCAGAAGGCGGTGCTGACCGCGTACGCCGAAAATTACACCAAGGCGTTCAATCAGCCGGTTTCGGGGTTCGGCGGCTATGCCTATGACGCCGTCAACATCCTTGCCAAAGCCCTCAAGGGAACCGGCGGCGACAAGGGCAAACTCCGTGACAACATCGAAGCGATCAAGGATCATGTCGGGGTTTCGGGGGTGTTCACCTTCACGCCGGACGAACACAATGGTCTTGCCGCCGACGCCTTTGTGATGGTTCAGATCCAAAACGGCACATGGGAGCTGGTCAAATAAGGTGGAGGCGTTCGTACAGTACCTTTTTTCGGGCCTGACCAACGGCGCCATCTACGCCGTCATCGCCATCGGCTTCTCGATGCTCTACAGCGCCACGGAGCTGATCAATTTCGCCCACGGGGAATTCGTGATGCTGGGGGCGCTGGGGCTGGTGACGCTGTGGGGGGGGCTTCACCTCCCCCTGCCCGCCGCCTTTGCCCTGACCGTGGCCGGCGCCGCCCTCGTGGGCTTCCTGTTCGAGCGCACGGCGATCCGGACGGTGAAAAAGCCCCACCCCATCGTGCTGGTCATCATCACCGTGGGCGCCTCCATCTTTCTCCGGGGCGGGGCCATGATGATCTGGGGAAAGGATGCCCACAGCGTCCCGCCCTTTTCCGGCCACCCCCCCATTGACGTCGCCGGGGCGAAGCTCCTGCCCCAGAGCATATGGATCCTGGTGATCGCCGTCGTGCTGGCGGTGGGCCTTTTCTATTTCTACCGAAGGACGCTGACCGGCAAGGCCATGCAGGCGACGGCCATCAACAAGTGGGGCGCCTGGCTTTCGGGCATCCCGTCGGAGCGGATGGTGCTCCTCGCCTTTGTCATGAGCACCGGCCTCGGGGCGACGGCGGGCGTCATCATCGCCCCCATCACCATGTGCAGCTACGACATGGGCACCATGCTCGGTCTGAAGGGCTTCTGCGCGGCCATGCTCGGGGGCATCGGCAGCCTGTGGGGGGCGCTGGCCGGGGGCTTTACCCTGGGGATCGTCGAGGCCCTGGCCGTCGGCTACGTCTCCTCGGCCGCCAAGGACGCCGTCGCCTTCATCCTCCTGCTCCTCATCCTCTACATCAAACCCAGCGGGCTTTTCGGCACCGCAGATGCCTCTCGCTTCTGACCGGCCGTGGCAGCAAGGCGGAGACCATGACACCATCGCTCAAAAAAGGCGTCGCCTACGCCCTCGCCTGTTCTGCGATCGCGGGCATCGGCCTGGCCGCCACCAATCCATATCATCTTCAGGTGATGACCTTCATCGGCATCAACTCCCTCCTGGCCCTGGGCCTCAACCTCCTGATGGGCTACGCCGGACAGATCTCCCTGGGGCATGCCGCCTTCTACGGCATCGGGGCCTACACCACGGCCATCCTCACCGCTACTTACGGGCTCTCCCCCTGGCTCTCCCTGCCCATGGCCGTGGCAGCCGCAGCGCTGGTGGCCTTCCTGGTGGGGATGCCGACCCTCAAGTTGTCGGGGTATTACCTCGGCATGGGGACCCTCGGCTTCGGCATGATCGCCTTTATTGTCTTCCGGGAGTGGGACGGGGTGACCGGCGGCGCCTCCGGGTTCGTCGGCATCCCCCCGCTGGCCGTCGGCCCCCTCAACCTCTCGTCGGGGAGGAACTATTTCTATCTCGTCTGGGGGGTCCTTCTCGTCGCCATCCTCGTCTGCCGACGCATCATCGACTCGCGGACGGGGCGGGCCCTGCGCGCCATCCACGACAGCGAAAACGCCGCCAGGGCCGTGGGCGTGGGCACCATGCACCTCAAGCTCCAGGTCTTCGTGTTCAGCGCCGCCGTCGCGGCACTGGCCGGGTTCCTGTATGCCCACTACGTCAGCTTTATCAGCCCCGGGACCTTCGATTTTCTCATGTCGGTCCGGATGGTGACCATGGTGGTCATCGGCGGCATGGCCAGTATCTGGGGGGCGATCCTCGGCGCATCCCTCCTGACACTCCTCCCCGAGTGGCTCCATGCCTTTTCCGACCTGGAGATGGTGGTCTACGGCCTCATCATGATGGGCGTCATGATCGTCATGCCCCAGGGGCTCACCCGGGGGATACTGGACCTTTACGAACGGGCAAGGGAGAGACATGAAAGATAAGCCGGCCCTTCTCAAGCTCGCATCGGTCTCCAAGGCCTTCGGCGGCGTTCAGGCCCTGGACGACATCAGCTTCGAATTCGACGCCGGTCTCATCATGGGCCTGATCGGTCCAAACGGCGCCGGCAAGACCACCCTTTTCAACGTGATCACCGGGGCCTATGTTCCGGACAGCGGCGCCGTCTCCCTCGACGGGATCCCCATCCAGGGGCGGCGGATCCAGGACATCGTCCACCTGGGCATCTCCCGCACCTTCCAGAATGTCGAACTCTTTGAAAGCATGTCCGTCATCGAGAACATCATGGTCGGGCGGCACGTGAGAACCCGAAGCGGCTTCTGGAGCGCGATCACTCGCGTGCCCGCCATCCGGCGGGAGGAGAAGGCGCTCCGGGAGCGCGCCCAGGAGCTCCTCGATTTTGTCGGCCTGGCAGACCAGGCCGACCGAAGGAGCGGCGACCTTCCCTTCGGCTGGCAGCGCCTCCTCGAGATCGCCAGGGCCCTGGCATCGGATCCGAAGCTGCTGCTGCTGGACGAACCGGCCGCCGGCCTCAACGCCGTAGAGACCGGCCGGCTGGGGGAGCTGATCGGAAACATCCGGGATCTGGGCGTCACGGTCATGCTGGTGGAACACGACATGGCCCTCACCATGAGCGTCTGCGACCAGATCATCGTCCTCGACCAGGGGTGCATGCTGGCGGAGGGGCTGCCCCGGGAGATACAGTCCAACGCGGCGGTCATGGCCGCCTATCTCGGAAACGGATAATCCCATGTTGCAGGTCAAAAACCTTCGGTGCTACTATGGCAGAATCATGGCCATCAAGGGCGTCAGCATCTCGGTGCGCAGGGGCGAGCTCATCACCCTGATCGGGGCCAACGGATCGGGCAAGACCACGCTCCTGACGGCTATCTGCGGTCTTCTGCCCGCCTGGAAGGGGGATATCTCATTTGAAGCGGAATCACTGAAGGGAATGGATCCCCCGGCCATCGTCCGCCGGGGGATCAGCCTGGTGCCCGAAGGACGCCAGGTTTTTGCGCCCATGACCGTTCTGGACAACCTGCGGCTGGGCGCCTACACCCGCTACCGCCGGCGGGAGCACCGCGAGATCGAACAGGACATCGCCCAGATCACCGAACTCTTTCCCATCCTGGGCCAGCGCGCGGACCAGCCCGCCGGGACCCTTTCGGGCGGGGAACAGCAGATGTTGGCCATCGGCCGGGCCCTCATGGCCAGGCCCCGGCTCCTGGCGTTGGACGAGCCGTCCATGGGCCTTGCGCCGCTGATGGTGGAAAAAATTCTCGATACGCTGGTCCGCCTCAAGGCCGACGGTCTCACCATCCTGCTGGTGGAGCAGAACGCCCAGGCCGCCTTGAAAATCGCGGACCGCGGATATGTCCTGGAGACCGGCAAGGTGGTTCTCCAGGGCGATGCCGGCGACCTGCTTTCGGACGTGGAGGTCAAGCGGGCCTACCTGGGCAAAGACTACGAAGAATTTTATGACGGAAGGGGATAGCATGAGTATGCAGCACCTTGCTTCCGGGGAACGGGAGCAGCGCCAGCTCGAGCTGCTCCAGGCAACCCTCAACCGGGCCTACCGGAACGTGCCGTTTCACCAGAACCGCCAGAATACCCTGGCGCAGCGCAGCGGCAGGGATCCGTCCATCATCGAGCGAGTCGAGGAGATCGCCGCCCTCCCCTTCATGGAGCGGAAGCATCTGGGCGAACACTATCCCTACGGCCTCTTTGCCGTGCCGCTCAAGGACATCGTCCGCATCCACACCGCCCCCGGTACCACCCGGGACCCCACGGTCACAGGCTACACCCGGCAGGACCTGCGCATCTGGAAGGAGATGGTGGGCCGGGCCCTGGCCGCCGCCGGCATCACCTCCGAGGACATCCTCCAGATCGACCTCGATCCCGGCCTGGCCAACTGGGGCAGAGATTACAAGGACGGCGCCGAAAGCCTCGACGTAGCCGTCATCCCCAACACGCCCCTCTCCTCCCGGAAGCATCTCATGGTGCTGCGGGACTACAAGACATCCGCCCTGGTGACGACGCCGTCACGGGCCGTCCAGCTGACCGACCTGATGTTCAAGGCCGAACTCAACCCCACCGCCCTCAACCTCAAGCGGCTGATCCTGGTGGGAGAGTCCCTGGGGGAAGAGACGCGGCAGCACCTCGAGTCCCAGCTGCATGTAGAGACCTGGCATCATTTCGGCCTCAGCGAAGTCCCGGGACCGGCCATCGCCTTCGAATGCAGGGAGCACGCCGGTCTCCATATCAACGAAGCGCACTTTTTCCCCGAGATCGTGGATCCAGACACCGGGGAGGTGCTTCCCCGCGGCGAAGCCGGCGAGCTGGTGTTGACCACCCTGACCACCCGGGCATTCCCACTCATCCGCTTTCGCACGGGGGAAAAGGCCCGCCTGATCCCGGAACCCTGCGCCTGCGGAATGCCGGCGCTGCGGATGGAATGGTTTGAACAGCGGACCGACGATATCCTCAACATCAACGGCGTCAAGGTCCACCAGAATCAGATCGTCCGGCATATCGAAGCGGCGCTGTCGTTTGTCCCGTCCTTTCGCGCCGACGTCCGGGAGGCGTCCGGAGAAAAGAAGCACCTGGAGATTCTGGTCGCCATGGACGACAGGCTCTTTTCGGATGAAATCAAGGTCCTGGAAAATCGGATCCAGCGCTCGGAAAGCGCCCTCCTTGAAAATTTGGGCGTACCGGTCCGGGTCCGCCTGGCGGAGACCGGTCTGATCTGAAAGAGCTCATGCCGACGGCCGGATCCGGCGGCGCTCCTGCCGCATCTGGTTTTTATTTTCGCTAACCATTTGACAGCCCCACCCAAAGCCGTTATAATCCGGTAAGCTTATAACTTTTTATATAAGTTGATCGGTTTTTTACTGAATGATTCTTTAATCTTGCAGCCGCTCCATCATAACAAAAGGGTTGCGGTACCGAAACGCCATGGCAAAAGAAAAAATCCTCTATCAAATTGTTTGGGGCGTCCTGCTGGTGGTCATGGGCATCGGCGTCTTCTTTCGAATTCCCCAGGTGATGCCCAGAATCGAACAGATTGAGTACTTCTCTTCCGTAATCTGGTTTGTCCGATTCAGCTTCTATCTGATCGGAATCCTGCTTGTCGTCGGCGGCGTTCAAAAAATCATCACCTATTATCGCAGGCTCAACGAATAGCGCCTCAGCATGAATATCTCTCAACCGGTAACCATCTAATTATCCGAGTAAAAGGTTGGAAGAAAAGATATGGCCAAAGCGACACCGACACACATCAAGGTAGAAGTTCCCGCCAGGCATCTGAAGGTCGACACCCGTCGATCCAGGAACAAGAGCGAGGCGATCGTCGCACATCCCAAGGGCACCAAGCCGGGAACCAGCCCCGAGGTCGCCTTCAGAATTAAATTCCAGATCATCAGCAATAAGATCCAGACAGCCCACAATCTGGATCAGGTGCTCAACAACCTCAAGGGGGAGATTGTCGAGCTCTTCGAATCCGAACGGATCACCATATATGTCATCGACGGTGTCAAACGTGAGCTGGTATCCCGGGTCGTCGCCGGAAAGAACATCCATGACATACGGGTCCCCGTCGACGTCACCAGCATCGCCGGCTACGCGACCTACAAACAGTGCCTGGTGAACATCAAAGACGCCTACGACGAGTCGGAGCTCAAAGCCATCGACCCCAAACTCAGCTTCGACAAGAGCTGGGATGAAAAATCGGGATTCAAAACAACCCAGATGCTGGCCTGTCCCATCCATTTCCACAAATATCTGCTGGGGGCGATCCAGCTGGTCAACCGGAAAGACAGACAGCCCTACACCAAGATGGATGAGCATTTCATTCGAGAGCTCGCCAAAATCCTCGGCATCGCCATGTACAATCTCAAGCGGGCGGCGCGCCAGGCCAGCAACAAATTCAACTATCTTCTCCAGCATCAGCATCTGAACCAGAATGACCTCAAAAACGCCATCATCGAGGCGAAAAAACGGCGGGAATCCATCGAAAGCTATCTGATCGGCGTGCTCAAGATCCCGAAAAAAGAGGTCGTCGAGTCCCTGGCCAAATATTACGAGGTCCCGTCGGTCCTCTATGACGGCAGCTGGCCGATCCCGGGCGGACTCATGCGCAAAGGGAAAGAGGCCTTCATGAAGAAGAACCTCTGGGTCCCCCTCGAGAGCGACGGCGGGAAGGTCGTGATCGCCATTGACAACCCCCACGACATCCAGAAGATAGACCTCATCAAGCCGCTCTATCCCAACACGCCCCTCGATTTCCGGGTGGCCCTTCCCAGCGACATCATCGACTTCATCAAACGCTTCTCTCTGGAGGAGGTCCGGAATGTCGGCGACATCGACGATATTCTGCATGAGCTGCAGCGGGAGGCGGACAACGATGACGACATCGAAGAGGAATTCGATGAATCCGACAGCGCCGTCGTCAAACTGGTCAACAAGATCATCCAGGACGCTTTTGCCAAAAAGGCGTCGGATATCCACATCGAGCCATACCCCGGGAAGCAGAACACCCTTGTGAGAATCCGCATCGACGGCGCATGCTCCGTCTACCAGACCATCCCCTACAACTACAAGCGTGCCGTGGTCTCCCGCATCAAGATCATGGCCGGCCTGGATATCGCCGAAAGGCGCATGCCCCAGGACGGCAAGATCCAGTTCAAGAAGTACGGCGGCCTCGACATTGAGCTCCGCGTCGCCACCATCCCGACCCAGGGCGGTCTCGAGGACATTGTCATGCGTATCCTGAGCGCCGGCGAGCCGATCCCCCTCGTCAATATGCAGTTCTCCGAAAGGAACTACGAGGAGTTCATCAAGCTCATCACCCAGCCATACGGCATCATCTATGTCTGCGGTCCTACGGGCTCCGGTAAGACGACCACGCTCCATTCGGCCCTGGCGCACATCAACAAGACCGAGACCAAGATCTGGACTGCCGAAGACCCGGTGGAAATCACCCAGAAAGGACTCCGGCAGGTCCAGGTCCACCCCAAAATCGGCTTCAATTTCGCCACGGCCATGCGCGCCTTCCTCCGCGCCGACCCCGACGTCATCATGGTCGGCGAGATGCGCGACAAGGAGACGACTTCCATCGGCATCGAGGCCTCCCTGACCGGCCACCTGGTCCTCTCCACCCTGCATACCAACAGTGCCCCCGAGAGCATCACCCGGCTCCTCGACATGGGCATGGACCCGTTCAATTTCGCCGACGCCATCCTGGGGATCCTCGCCCAGCGGCTTGTGAGGACGCTCTGCAAGAACTGCAAGAAGAGCTACAACCCGACGCCGGAGGAGCACGCCTACCTGATCGAACGCTACGGCAAGTATGAACTGGAATCGGATAATCCGGATCTGCTGGAATACCGTGACGACCTGGTGCTACACAAAGCCGCGGGATGCAGCAGCTGCGGCCAGACCGGTTATGCCGGTCGGATGGGCATCCACGAGCTGCTCGTTGCCACCGAAGACGCCAAGCGGATGATACAGATGCAGGCCCGACTCGAAGAGCTGAAAGACCAGGCCATCAAGGACGGCATGCGGACACTGGAGCAGGACGGCGTCAAAAAAATCTTTGAGGGATACACGGACGTCATGCAGGTCAGGAAGGTCTGCGCGGTCTAACCGGCCCATCCTTTCTCGGCGGCACGCCGGAACTTTTTCAGCTGCCCTTCAAAATAGCTTCGATCCGCAGTGGCGGCATCGTAGGCACGCTTGCCGGCCTGCAAGGCGGCATCATATTGTCCGTTGACGAAATAACTCTCTGCCAGCGTATCCAGCACATGGGCCTCGCTGGACAGGGCCGATGCCTTTTTGGCCAGCTCGAGGGCGCGCGCCGGCGACCGGATGTCGGCATCTTCACACGTCGCATACAGCCACGCCAGGTTATTGTAGATCTCGGCGCTCTCCGCGCCCAGCCGGATGGCCGTCTCATAGGCCGCCGCTGTCTGGGCATATTGATTCCTGCTGTAGTAGAGTTCTCCCAGAAGGCCATGGAGCTCGGGTGATTGGGGCTGCGCCTGGATCTCCCGTTGAATCACCGTTTCAAAGAGGTTCGCGTTCAGACGCCTGCCGGCTTCCCCGAAATTGAGTGAATAGCCGATCACGGCGATCACCGCCATGGCGACCCCGTACAGGGCGATGCTCCGACGTACCTTCCGGTCCTGCCGATCCACCCAGCGGCGGTCCTGTTCTGTTTTCAGCAGATATCTCACCCGCTCGGCGATGCTGAAATGATGCCAGTTGGGCTTGTCCGGCGACTGGCCGCTGGTCAGGGTAATCTTTTCAAAGGTGGAGATCAGCGGTCCGGCGGTGTTGAACAGGGTGTAGACGTAGCAGTCGGCCTGCCGCTCGAAATTCCGCATGAAGTACCCGAAAACAAACCTAAAATAGACCAGAAAGACGACTATCGTCACCAGCGTGACAAGGGTCGACACCAGCGTGGCCTGGCTCAGCCCGGACTGGATCATGAAGCGGTAGAGCGGCTCGGTGTAGACAATGCCGTAAATGATCAGGTCGAAGATCGCGTAGGAGAAGAGCATGTATCCCACGAAGAAGAAAAGGTAAAACAGGAGATGCTTCCGTTTGACATGCCCGATTTCATGGGCGATCACCGCATCCACCTCCTCCGGCTTGAGGAGGTTCAGCAGGGCGTCCGTGACGAGGATGTACCGATAGCGGCGGACGAGCCCCATCACACCGGCCGTGATCATCCGGCCCTCGAAAACAGGCCAATTGAGAATATCTGCATAATTAAGTCCGGCCCGCCGGCACAGGGCCTCGATGCGGCTTCTTTCGTACCCGGAAGGCATGGGTCTGCACCCCCAGAACTTCTGCAGCATGAGCGGGCCGATGACCGCCACCACCATCAGGAACAGAAAGAAATAGATCACCTCCCCCTCGGTGCTCGCAAGGAACCGCTGCAGCGGCTCGAACGGCAGGAGGCGGAGGATGTCGGCACACCCGGACAGAAACACCCAGGGCAACAGCACCGGCACCGACACCGCGATATTCGAGGTGACGAAGCGCCGCCGGTCGAGGCGGGTGCCGTACAGCCGCCGGTAGGCGTCGAATGCAATGCTCCACAGGACGGCAAGATAGGCGACGAAGACCGCGATGAGCAGAAGGGCCTGGAGGGTCGGGAGCACGGAAAGGTATGGCAGTCGCTCAACCAGCTCCACCATGTTCAGGATATAGACATCGACGGCAAACAGAGCGATGGCCAGAATCGACTGGCGCGTCACCATTCGGTTGTAGCGGTGGTCGAGGGCGTGGAAATCTCCGGTGGCGGCGCGCCGCTCCAGGGCGCGGAAAAGCATCCGCGTCAGCACGCCATAGGCGAAAAAGAGGCCGAAAAAGAGGGTCAGCTGTTCCGCAGTGGAAAAGCCCGTGGGCTCCGAAGGCTGATAGGTTGTATAGATCAGCAGAACAACGATGAAATATATGAAATTGCCAAACATGTTTTCATTCTGATCCCGATGAATCCCGCCAGGCCCGAAGAATCCCGCCAGAAATGACCCCAGAAATAATCCCAGAGATGATTCAAGAAGTAATCCCAAAAATCATCCCAAAAATTATCACGGATGCGGGTGCCCGGGTGCCGATACTCACTCGCGCTTAGAAAAGATTCGAGCCTACCAAAGCGCTATCAAATGCACAAGAAAAAAGCCGCCCGGCCCGCTCCCTCCCGTCTGGTGCCCGCCACGGGGCGTCGGTGTCGCATCCCAAAGCGATCATCAAAAATATTGACATCCCGAAACACTTGGTCCAATATTTCCTGTCTCCACCCCCCTCCAGCCACACGTAAACGCCCAAAGGAGTCTGAGATGAAGAAGTTTATCTGGATCATTCTGCTGATGCTCTCGATCACCGGGGCGACGGCCTCCGCCGAGGAGCGAGCATACCGGATTTCCGTCAGCCAGTTTGTGGAGCACCCCGCCCTTGATGCCGTACGCCAAGGATTTCAGGATTATATGGCCGAAAAGCAGCTCCAGGTCGACTACAGCGTGCACAACGCCCAGGGCAACATGGCGACGGCCGGGCAGATCGCCGCACAGGTGATGGGGGAATCCCCCGATCTGATCCTCGCCATTGCCACCCCGACATCCCAGGCCATGGCCCAGGCCCTGAAAAAATCCCCCCGCATGCAGCGCACCCCGTTTCTCTTTACAGCGGTGACGGACCCCGTCAAGGCAGGGCTCGTGAAAGATCTTCACCAGCCTGGCGGCAACATCACCGGGGTCTCGGACCTCCTGCCGGTGGACGAGCACATGGGGCTGGTCCGGGCCTTCTTTCCGGAGCTCAAGCATCTGGGGGTGTTGTACAACGCCGGCGAAGCCAATTCCAAGGCCACCGTCGAACAGATCCGGGAAGCAGGCCAGCGGATGGGATTCGAGGTCGTTACCGCCACCGTCTCCAAATCGAGCGACGTCTATCAGGCCGCCGGCAGCCTGGTGGGCCGTGTGGAGGCCATCTTCATCCCCACCGACAACACTGTGGTCTCCGCTCTGGAATCGGCCGTCAAGGTCTGCATTCAGAACCAGATGCCCCTCTTCTGCGCCGACATCGACTCGGTGGCCCGCGGCGCTGTTGCAGCCATGGGGTTTGACTATTACCAGCACGGCTACCAGACCGCCGCCATGGCCGAAAAGATCCTGGCGGGGGCGGACCCCGGCGAGATGCCCGTCGAAACCCAGAAGATCCTGAAGCTCCACCTCAATCTGGAATTCGCCCGGAAAATGGGCGTGCTCGTCCCGGATCCGGTCCTGTCGAAGGCCGACAAGGTCTACGAGTAGGCATGAGCCTTTACGCCCTCATCGGCGCGCTCGAACAGGGCGCCGCCTTCGGCATCATGGTGCTCGGGGTTTTCCTGACCTTCCGTGTGCTCGATTTTCCGGACCTGACCGTTGACGGCAGCCTGCCCCTGGGCGCATCGGTCTCCGCCGTGGCCATCACCCACGGCATTTCGCCGGCCCTTTCCCTCCTTCTCGCCATGGCGGCGGGCTTTATCGCCGGCATGGTCACCGGTATCCTGAACACGAAACTCAAGATCCTGCACCTCCTGGCGTCGATCCTGACCATGACCGCCCTCTACTCCATCAACATCCGCATCATGGGCGGCCCCAACATCTCCCTCCTGGGCTCGAACACCCTGCTGGACCTCCTGGCGCCGTGGGGCCTTGCCGGCTACCTGACCGCACCCATCATCTTCTCCGTCATCGCGCTCTGCACCGCGGTCGTGGTCATCTGGTTTCTTCATACGGAAATGGGGCTGGCGATGCAGGCCACGGGGAACAACCCGCAGATGATCCTCAGCCAGGGCGTCAACACCCACGGCATGATCATCCTCGGGGTGGGGCTTTCCAACGCCCTGGTGGCCCTGAGCGGGGCTTTGGTGGCCCAGAACCAGGGCGCCGCCGATGCCAACATGGGCGTCGGCACCATCGTGGCGGGGCTGGCGTCCGTCATTGTGGGCGAAACCCTGTTCGGGAGCCGGAGCATCGCCCGGGCATGCATCGCAGCGCTGCTGGGATCGGTCGTCTATCGCATCGCCATCGCCCTGGCACTGGGACTCCAATGGGGGCGGTTCGCCTTCACCCCGAGCGATCTGAACCTGATCACGGCCGTGCTCGTGGTCGCCGCCCTCACGGCGCCCCGGATCAAATCACGGTTCCGGATCCGGGCCGGCCTGCCATGATCGCCCTCGAGGAGTTCACCAAATTCTTCAATCCGGGCAGCATCAACCAGGTGCTGGCACTCGACCACATCGATCTCGAGATTCAGCAGGGGGATTTCACGACGGTGATCGGCTCCAACGGTGCCGGGAAATCGACCCTGCTGAACGCCCTGGCCGGCAGCTTTTTCCCTGATTCGGGACAGATCCGTCTGGATGGACGGATCATCACCATGGTGCCCGAACATCGTCGGGCCGAGTATATCGGCCGGGTGTTCCAGGATCCGCTGCTCGGCACCTGCGCCGCACTGAGCATCGAGCAGAACCTTGCCCTGGCGGCAGCAAGGGGGTCCCGCCGAGGCCTCCGGAAAGGGGTGACCCGCCGGCTTCGGGCGCGTTTCCGCGATGAACTCCAGAAAATTGGCCTGGGCCTGGAAGACCGCCTGGCGGACCGGGTGGGCCTCCTCTCCGGCGGACAGCGGCAGGCATTGACGATGCTCATGGCCACGATGGTGCGGCCGAGGCTGCTGCTCCTGGATGAGCATACGGCCGCGCTCGATCCCAAGACCGCCCACCAGATCATCGACCTTACCCGCCATCTGGTCGACGAAAAACAGCTGACCACCCTCATGGTGACCCACAACATGAACCAAGCCCTTGCGCTCGGAAACCGGCTGCTCATGATACATCGCGGCCGGATCATTCTCGACGCCGGGGGTCCGGAAAAATCGGCCCTTTCGGTCCAGGACCTGCTCGCGAGGTTTTACGAGGTCCAGGGGGAGGAATTCTCGTCGGATCGAATGCTCCTGGCCTGAGGGGCCCGGAAGGACGCCGCTGTGGCGGGGCTGCCACCAGATGCACGCAGCGGTGCGGCGGGCCCGAAGCACGTCCAAGCGGCAGGCGGCCTACCAGAAAAAAACGCCCCGACCTTTCGGCCGGGGCGATTCTATCGGGGGTGGAGCGGGAAACGGGATTTGAACCCGCGACTTCGACCTTGGCAAGGTCGCACTCTACCACTGAGTTATTCCCGCTC